>NZ_LAYY01000003.1 GCF_000986785.1 Mesobacillus campisalis
CCGCCTGCGCGCGCTTTACGCCCAATAATTCCGGACAACGCTTGCCACCTACGTATTACCGCGGCTGCTGGCACGTAGTTAGCCGTGGCTTTCTGGTCAGGTACCGTCAAGGTACCGGCAGTTACTCCGGTACTTGTTCTTCCCTGACAACAGAGCTTTACGACCCGAAGGCCTTCTTCGCTCACGCGGCGTTGCTCCGTCAGACTTTCGTCCATTGCGGAAGATTCCCTACTGCTGCCTCCCGTAGGAGTCTGGGCCGTGTCTCAGTCCCAGTGTGGCCGATCACCCTCTCAGGTCGGCTACGCATCGTGGCCTTGGTGAGCCGTTACCTCACCAACTAGCTAATGCGCCGCGGGCCCATCTGTAAGTGACAGCAAAAGCCGTCTTTCAGCATTCCCTCATGTGAGGGAATGCATTATCCGGTATTAGCCCCGGTTTCCCGGAGTTATCCCAGTCTTACAGGCAGGTTGCCCACGTGTTACTCACCCGTCCGCCGCTGACCATCGGGAGCAAGCTCCCTCAAGTCCGCTCGACTTGCATGTATTAGGCACGCCGCCAGCGTTCGTCCTGAGCCAGGATCAAACTCTCCAATAAAGAGTGATTAGCTCATAAAATAAAACGTTGGCTCATGTTCTTCTATAATAGAAGCCATGAATATTATTGTTTGTTGACGCTTGTTTGTTTAGTTTTCAAAGAGCAATTTAATTACTGCGCCGCTCGCTGCGACTTTAATAATATAACATGCTGGCTGACCATTGTCAACATCATTCGATAATTTCTTTCAACGTTCATCAAAAGACCGTTTTCGGAATGTCTCCTGTCCTGGAGCAGGTTTATAATATACCACGCAGATTTCACTTTTTCAATATAATTTTTACAAACAAAAAAAACAATCCCGCGCATGGGATTGTTTTTCAAACGGTGCCTGATTTTGTTTCCAGACGTTTCAGCCGGATTTTCCGCTCGTCCATCAGGAACAGGCCGATTCCCGCTATTATAATCAAACCTCCGGCAATTTGGGTCCACATCACTGTTTCCTGCAGAATATAGTACGCCAGCAAAGCCGCTCCCACCGGTTCAAAAAGAATAGCGACCGATATAGTGGAAGTGCTCAGCCATTTTACACACCAATTTAACAGGGTGTGCCCCAGAAGGGTAGGTACTAGCGCCAGCAGGATGAAGAAAAGCCAATCCTGGGAAGGGTAAGGCAATAATGGTTCGCCCTTAAGCAGTACATAGAAAAAAAGAGTGATAGTGCTAATGGAGTATACAATGAAAGTATAGGTGACAAGTGACACTCTTTTTCGGACTGACTGTCCAAACATTAGATAAAAGGTGATCAGGGCACAGGCAGCCAGGGCCAGCATATCTCCCCACAATGCACTGCCGCTTATCCGGAAATCTCCGAAGGCAATGATTATACTTCCTAACACAGCAAGAAGCCCGGAAAATATGGCCTTCATGGAAAGTACTTCTTTAAAAAAGATATAAGTTCCAGCGAAGGCGAATAAAGGCTGCAGTGTTACAAGGACGGTTGAACTGGCCACCGAAGTAAAGTTTAAAGATTCAAACCAAAGGATAAAGTGAAAGGCCAGGAAGATCCCCGAAAGTACTGAAAAACCCCAATCCCGCCTTGTTATAAAACCAAGTTCGCGGACATATTTTAAAATAAAGACCGGAAGCATAAAAAGCACTGAAAATAAAAGCCGGTAAAACGCAATAACACCTGATGGCGCAGACGATACTTTGACAAGTATCGCAGATGTAGAAACAGCTGCTACCCCAATCGCCAGCATAACATAAGGATTAACTTGTAATTTTGCCAAATCAACTTTCTTCTCCTTCCACCTTTCAAGTTATTGAAAGTGTATACTATTTTATAGAGTAAAATAAATAATGAATTCAGACGTTTTTTCTTCTTTGTTCCATACTTTTCCGTTAGGTGGGGTTTAAATGATTATTCATGCCATTAACTCTGAGATCATGATCAGGCTGGGGCTTTCCGCTTTTCTGGGATTGGTTATCGGACTTGAACGCGAGTTGAAGCGGAAACCGGTCGGCTTAAAAACAAGCCTTGTGATTTGCATCGTCAGCTGCCTGCTTACCATTGTTTCCATTGAATCTGCCTATATGTTTCCAGGGGACGACGACATTAATATTACCATGGATCCGCTCCGTTTGGCCGCACAGATTGTATCTGGAATTGGTTTTCTTGGAGCTGGGGTTATTTTAAGAAGAGGTAACGATACCATTTCAGGCTTAACCACGGCGGCAATGATTTGGGGAGCAGCCGGGATTGGGATCGCCGTTGGAGCCGGCTTTTATATGGAAGCTATCGCAGGTGTGGCACTTCTCATCTTCAGTGTTGAATTCATGCCTTTCCTTATGGGGTTGATAGGGCCAAGGCAGCTAAGGGAGAAGGAATTGCTGCTGGAGTTCAATGTCCTGCAGGAAACAGGAATCTCTGTTGTTCTTGCCCAGGTAAAAGAGAAGAAAATATCCATTAAAAAGGTCCGGATTAAAGACCTTGAGGAAGGCGGCCAGTCTGTACAGCTTCTTGTGACCGTTAATTACCGCAGGCAAACAACAGATGTATATGAAGCTGTTTCCGTTGTTGATGGAATAAAGCGGGTCAAAATCGAAAGCCTGTAACTGGTTTGCCCTCCCTTTTTGTATTTCGACAAAAAGTCTAAATATTTTTTTATTTAAATTCCTCTTGCATCATCCCGAATAAGCAGATATAATCATTCTTGTACCTGGCACACAACAGTACGGGGGATTAGCTCAGCTGGGAGAGCGCTTGCATGGCATGCAAGAGGTCAGGGGTTCGAGCCCCCTATTCTCCATCTAAAAAGACTTTGCATTTGCAAAGTCTTTTTTTATTTTCCAGCAGACTAGTTTTTATTCATTGCTAGCTACTCGTGCATGCAAGGAATTCATAGGCGGAGAAATTCCGGTTAAGTTATATAACAGGCGCTTAAGGAGCAGGAATAAGCGGAGTAATTCCGATTAACTTCTCTAATATAGGTCGAAAACTACGGTTTAGATGAATATAAACGGAAAAACTCCTCTTATAATCGAGGAAATGTTGGTATTTCCCAATTTAAGCGGAATTTATCCGTCTATTTTCTTTTTCCGATGGACCAATATTTCTCTATACTTGTTTCGCAAAAGGATTTCTGCCTATGTACCAATGATCGGGTGAAAATAATGTACAGAAAAATGCTTGGAGCCTGCTCCAAGCATTTTTCTAAGCAAATTACCTTCTGATTTATGTGCGCTTAACGGTCGAAAAGCACGGTTAAGACTTTTCGGTAGTTAATCCCTATTTCTCCAGTTTGTTAAGCTCGTCCTTAATCTCAGCCAGCGTTTTGTCAAATTGTTCTCCCCAGAAGTCATTGACCGTTTTAAAGACTAGTTCGCCCTCACCGTCGATCAAGGCATATCCTCTATAGGCCGTATCCCCATTCTTCATATCCATATGGTCGATCATCGTAAGCTTTTCGTCTGATACAAACGGCAGGCTTTCGCCAAAATAATCTTCCAGCTGGCTATAAAGTTCAAGTTGATTTTCCGATTTGTCCTTGCTGATAATATACATTTCGGTATCCAATTTTTTCAGTTCCTCGAGGTTCGCATGCAGCTCAACTAGCTGCTGTTGGCAGACTCCTCAGGTATACGAAGTGATGAAAAAGAAAACAACAGGCTTTCCTGTTGGGAAAGTTACTTCTTCCTTGTCCTGGTTTAACAAGGTGACTGGTTCGTCCATTCCTCCTTGCCCGCAGGCAGACAAAAGCAGGACGGCAATCAGGAACGGAATTAATGATTTCAGCTTCATGTGCGGCTCCTTATTTTAATTTATTTGACAGCTTGTCATATGTATTTTAGTGTAGTCCTCATTAAAAATACCGTCAAGTAATTATTTTTGCTGGCGCTCTGCTATTCCGTAAAATAAAAAAACAGACCCGGAATGAGTCTGTTTTTGGTTGGTTTAATTAGTTCTTGCGAACGTTAGCAGCTTGTGGTCCACGAGCTCCTTGCTCAACGTCAAAAGTAACTTCTTGGCCTTCTTCAAGAGTCTTGAAGCCTTCGCCTTGGATAGCTGAGAAATGAACGAATACGTCATCTCCACCTTCACGCTCGATGAAACCAAAGCCCTTTTCTGCGTTAAACCATTTTACTTTACCATTTTCCATGCTTGTTGCCTCCTAGTGTGCAATACCACACATTTTATTACTATTCTTGCTCTAAGTGATATCCAGGCGAAAACTTTTTCTTCCTATACATACCGAACAAAAATAATTCTATTTCATAATAACAGACCTTAAAAGAATTATCAAGTCCTTGGCAAGGATTGGTTTTCATCATAAGCTGAGCAAACTTATGCCTGTAGCCCGGAGTCTTTCCATATCTTCATCATTCCCGGATTGCATGGCAATTATTCGTCTTCATCCAATTTTATATTTGCTGTCATGATCAAAGGGAGGAACTGGCCCAAGGAAGACTTCTCCCTCTTTCACAAAAAATTGAAAACCAGAGAATATGCATGGAATGAGGAAAAAGGGGAATAGAGGCTAAAAGCGAAAGGAGGAACCTTAAGTGTATTTGTCCATTACAGTGAAATTGGTGGTGGGATTAGTAACATTGCTGGCAGTCACCCGCCTGATGGGTAAAAAGGAGCTGTCACAGGTTACTCCCTTTGATTTTATCTATGCGATTATATTGGGAGGCATTGTAGAGGAATCCATTTACGATGAGAAAGTCTCTCCGCTCCACCTTGCCTATTCTGCTGCTTTATGGGGAGCCCTTATTTATACGATTGAAATACTCGCCAAAAAGAAAAATTTTTTCCGCTCTATTTTTAAAGGGAAGGAATCCCACATTATCGCAGATGGCAAGCTCAATGTAGAAGCTATGCAGAAAAACCATCTCGAGATGGAACAGCTGCGGACTTTATTAAGGCAAAATGGAGTATTCAGCGTTAGCGAAGTAAAGAATGCCTATTTAGAAACCAGCGGAGGATTAAGTGTGCAAAGGTTTGGCAAGTACGAACCAATTACTCCTGAAGCAATGGGCATCAAGGCCCCAGAGAATAACCCTTCGATTTTATTGGTGGATGAAGGAGAAGTCGTCGAGGATGGGCTGGAGGAAATCGGGAAAGATTCCTCATGGCTGAAGGAGGCCCTTCGAAAAGAGGGTCAAAGCAATATCAAAAACATCTTCTGTGCTGAATGGTCGGAAGAAGATGGATTTTACATTGTCCCATACAAAAGTTGATAATAGAGGATAGGTTCTCCTCCCGCAATAAGAGGAGGAGACACTCCCCATGCTCTAGGAAGGTTTGCCCCTTGCTGCATATTGGGTATGATGGTGAAGGAATAGATTCCCCTTTCAAGAAAGTGAGGAAGAAAATTGCGGCTAATTCTAATCATAATTGCAGGATTATTTTTGTATACATCTTGGCCCTCCCTTCAGGGAAAAGTCTTCCAGGAGCCGGCAGATCTGGAATCGCTGAAATCGGAGTATACCGCCAGTTCTGACCCGGGAGGGATTGACGATTCGATTAACCAGCTGGCTGATGGAGTTTCGAGGCTCTCCCTAATGCTGAAAACTACCTTGGACCGCCTTCAGGAGCAGGATAGCCCTGCTCCAAAAAATTCGCCTGAAGCTTCTGAGCTCACTCCCCCCTCGGAACGGACATTTTCTTTTGCGAATATCGAACTGGGCGATACGAAGGAGTCGGTGGAAAACAGTCTTGGCAGCCCTGTCAGGTCGACTATTAATGAATATGGAACAGAATGGCATGCCTACCACCAGGATTATCGGAACTTTTTGATGCTCGCCTACGATGAAAATAATCAAGTGGCCGGTGCCTATACAAACCAGGATCTCATTTCGTCCACCAGCGGAATCCGCCACGGAAGCCCTCAAGAGTATGTCCGCAGCGAGTTGGGACAATCGATGGATAAAATAAAAAAAGGATTTACGGTCTATCAGCTGAATGAGGATCGTGAATATGACTTGTACCAGCTTGACGGCAGTTATATATCGATTTTTTACGACAAACATGAGGGAAACACGGTTACGGCCATCCAGGTGATTAGTGAAGGAATGGAAGAACAAAGAAAGGATTTCTATACCCAGCCTAGCAGGGATCTAAAGGAAGGCTATGAATTACAGCTTTTTGACCTGACAAATGCGGCAAGAATAAAGCATGGCCTTCAGCCGCTTGAATGGGATGAGAGTGTGCGCTCGACTGCCCGTCGGCATAGTACCGATATGGCTGAAAACAACTACTTTAACCATACCAACCTTGAAGGGCAGTCACCCTTTGACCGAATGTCAGAGGATGGCATCCGCTTTTCGGTGGCCGGGGAGAACCTGGCGTACGGCCAGTCGAGCAGCATTTTTGCACATGAAGGACTGATGAATTCGCTGGGTCACCGCGAAAACATCTTAAAGCCGGATTTTAAGCTTCTCGGCGTAGGGGTGGACTTCAACACCCAGTCACAGCCTTATTACACCCAGAATTTTTATTCCAAAATGTGACACAGCGCTTCAAAAGTTATATTCACAAGCAAGGGCAGGCCTGGTAATGGCCTGCCCTTTTTGCAGATTATCTTCATCATTGTTTGAACTAGGATACGTTTGATGCTTTTTGTTCTTCATTCTGGTCCTTTGATAAGAACCATCCGCCTGCCGCAATGGCAACCAGCACAATATAGAATGTTGCTTTCCAGGCGGTTGAATGGGCAAAATGTTCGCTGATGATGCCCAATGCAGGATGAGACAACGTTAAGACGGCCAGTTTTACCCCAACCCATCCGACGATGACGAAAGCCGCAACCTCAAGGCCAGGCCTTCTTTCCAGTAGTTTGACAAATAACCCTGCCGCAAAACGCATAATGATTACCCCAATCATTCCTCCGGCAAATATGACAAGGAATTTTCCGCCATCCATTCCGCCGATTTGGGGAAGCGGTGTGTTTGGAAGCGTCATTGCCAAAGCTACAGCTGCCAGGATTGAATCAACAGCAAAGGCGATATCGGCAAGCTCTACCTTAAACACTGTCAACCAAAAACCGCTCTTCCGTTTTAAATTCTTTTCCTCATTTTCTTCCTCTACCTTGCCTTTGACCAATTTCCTGACAATATGATTGATCGCCATAAACAATAAATAAAGGGCACCAATTGCCTGGACTTGCCAAATATCAACAAGATAGGAAATAGCAAAGAGTGAAGCAAAGCGGAATACAAAAGCCCCTGCCAGTCCATAAAACAATGCTTTTTTGCGTTGTTCTTCCGGCAGATGCCGTACCATGATTGCAAGAACAAGTGCATTATCCGCAGCCAAGAGGCCTTCCATCAGGACCAGGACAAGGAGTACCCAGCCATATTCGAGCAATAATGCGATTTCCATGAATAAATCCTCCCCTGTAAACTATTAAAATAGCGTTTTAGAGCCCGGAAAAGCAAAAGACCCTTGCCGCGGACGGGCAAAGGCCTTAAAAAGAACAGAAAAAGACCTTTACAGTGTATGTAAAGGTCTTGCAAACAACAGAATTGTTGCCAACAAAGCCGGAGAACAAGTTCTCGTCATGACGACTTTTATTGTACTGCTACTCCCCTTTAACGGGCTTCTATTAAATTCGTTCCTTACTTAAAATAAATCAGATTGAAGGAATTGTCAATCTCCTGTTTTTACCTGAAGGTTCGTCTCCTCTTTATATACCAAACCGCTGCAGCCAAAAAAGCAACTCCAAACAAAAGGTAGAACATGCTTTTATAAACTTCTACATACTGAAGCACTTCTTCCCAGGAGGCACCTAGAAAAGCACCCAGGCTGACCAATATCGTATTCCACACAAGCGTACCCATTGTGGAATAGAGGATAAAAGAGGCAAGGCCCATCCTGGCCATCCCCGCAGGTATCGAAATCAGGCTGCGGACCACCGGAATGAGGCGGCAAAAAAACACTGTCCAGTTTCCATATCTTATAAACCAGCCCTCAGCCGTCCGAACATCCTTCTTGCTGACTCTAAGAATATGTCCCCAGCGGCCTATGAATCTTTCAAGCTGGTCCACATTCACCAGCCTTCCAATACTGTACAAAATAACAGCTCCAATTACTGAACCAAGGGTGGAGGCGAGCACAACCCCAGGAACGGTCAATCCGGTCCTGGTCGTCATAAATCCCCCGAAGGGCAGGACAATCTCGGACGGAATGGGCGGAAATAAATTTTCCAAAGCAATAACCAGCATAATTCCGATGTAACCATACTCTTCCATGAACATAAAGATCCAGTCTTTCATGTTTTCCTCCAGCTCTTTTGAAATCACTTCGGCCTTCATCCGCCACTTAATCCAATTTTTACGATTGCCCAGGTAGAAAAAGAACCAGGCTCTGGAAACAAATTGTTCAAGCCTGGTTTTTATTATAAAGCAATGTTGGAAAATATAAAAATTTGATGGCAGCTTTGGATACCCCGCTATTCCCCTCTAAACCGGTAACCCGCTCCCCATACGGTCTCAATATACAGCGGATTGGAAGGGTATTTTCTATTTTTTCGCGGATTTTCCTGATATGGACCGTTACGGTGGTAATATCGCCGACACTGTCATATCCCCAGATACGTTCAAACAGCTGGACCTTGCTGAACACCTGGTTGGGATTTGCTGCAAGGAAGGTCAGAAGGTCAAACTCCTTTGTTGTAAATACCACCTCCTGATTATTAACGTACACTCTCCGGGCACCCCGGTTAATCTGCAAACCCCTGATATAAATTTCGTTCAGCGGCATGGCATGCTGTTTGGCAACTAGGCGCTCATATCTGGCCAAATGGGCCTTGATCCTCGCAACCAGTTCATTGGGCGAGAATGGTTTTACCATATAGTCGTCTGCCCCAAGGCCAAATCCCCTGATTTTATCAATATCATCTTTTTTTGCACTAACCATCATAATGGGGATATCCTTAACGCTGCGGATTTTTTTGCAAATTTCAAACCCATCCAGCACCGGGAGCATCACATCAAGGAGGATAAGATCGTAATCCATCGTCATGGCTTTATGCAGTCCTATATCTCCAGCCAAGGCAACATCGGCATCAAAACCATTGATTTCAAGGTAATCCCTTTCCAGATCGGCAATGCTTTTTTCGTCTTCAATAATGAGTACTTTTTTCACAGGAAGCCCCCCTTTATTGCTTTCTTTAGCGAAAGGCTGATTTTTGTGCCATTTGCTGAACTTTCCGCACTAATGACACCTCCATGCTCCTCCACAATCATCCTCGCAATGGCGAGTCCCAGCCCGCTGCCTCCTGTTTGTTTATTTCTTGACTGTTCGGCCCGATAAAACTGGTGGAAGACAAAAGGCAATGCATCCGGATCGATGCCTGGACCATTGTCGGCAATTTCAATGATTACCCCTTTCCCGGAATTGCCAAGATGTATATCAATCCTTCCTTTTTCTTTATTCATATATTTAAGGCTATTGTCGATGATGTTTGAAAACACACGTTTCATTTTATCCCGGTCGATCTTCACAACATAGGTACCAGAAGGGTTGTGCGTGAAGTTTATTTCTGCGCGGGTTTGTTCAAAATCAAAACGTAACTCTTCTATAAAGTCCAATAGATAGCCTCTCATCTCCACCTCTTCAAAAGAAAAAGGAACTTTTCCCAAATCCAGCTTGGAATATAAAAATAACTCATCAATCAGATGGTCCAAATCATTTGCTTTTTGATGGATGGTCGCCAAATAGCGGTCAAGCTTTACCGGGGAGGATGCAATCCCGTCCCGGATTCCTTCTACATAGCCTTTTATCGACGTAATAGGCGTTTTTAAATCATGGGAAATATGGGCAATCAATTCCTTCCGGTTTTCCTCGTACTGTGTCTGGAGAGCCGCCGATTCCTCCAGCTGCCTTCGCATTCCTTCAAATGTTTCGGCGAGCTCGGCAATTTCATCTCTCCCGGTTATTTCAATAGGCTGCCCCAGGTGGCCATCCCTGATTTTTTGGGCCGCTCTCTTAAGGGCATGGATGGGAGTGATGATGCTTCGGGAAACATAGTAAGTCAGGATACCGTTGGTAATGACCAGGGCAAGAACCAGCAGGACAAAGGAAGCTGGATAAACGGTCTGCATCATCCCCGCAAGGAAATTGGCATCCCTGATAAAATAAAAGGAAGCGGCCCCCTCGCCCGGAATGAAAAAGTCCTGCTGTTTGATGGAATAAGTATTGCCTCCAATATGTTCGATATTATTATCGGATGAATGGAGACCGAATTCAGGAAGACTTTCCACGAGAATATGGGCCGCGGCTTTTGAGGCATAAATAATTTCCTGATCCTGTTTAATCACTAAAGAAATATCTTCCCGCGCTAGTTCCTGCTCTGCCGACTCCAGGTAACCCGGTTCGATAAAACCCGTTGGCTCATAAAACGCTTTTTCCTTAAGCTGTGCAAACAGCCTCGACTCCCCTGTTGCTGTTTGTTTGTTGTTATGGCTTTCAGGAAGGAGACTCTGGATTTCCTTTAAGTCTCCGAGAAAAAATAGAATCATAAGCATCCCTGCCACAGCAAACAGGAGGATAGGAACAAGGATCATCGCCATGTAGGAAAGGATTAAACGGTAGCGAATTGACAATTTTAACACCTTCAATATAGGTCTTTTACTTAAAAATATAATAGACCGCAGGACAATACAATGAACGAAATGGAAACTATTCATGCAAACTGAAGCATATCCACCAAATCTTCACATTTACGCTTTAAAGCACCGGGGGTCAGACCCCCGGCGCTTTAAAGCGTAAATGTTATCAATGGTGAGGGTGCTGAAGTTCAACGATTTCCAGGCCGGTTATATCCATTGCATCGACATTTGTGCTGTTGATATCGGATAATGCCAGCTGGAAAGTCATGGTGAGTTCATGCTGTTTTCCATTCTCGTCTTTGCCGGTCAGGGCCACTTCAACACTCTGCTTCTCGATTATTTTGGCAGCGCTGACGCTTGCGGCGATTTTCACTTTCTTTATTTTGATGTCCTCTTCCAGCTTTGGCATTTCAGGCTTTACATCATGGAAACCGGAATCCCTGCCGCTTTCCCTGTCATTCATCTGGACAGAATGCTTATAGGCCAATGATGTTAGTGCATCGATGGCCCCTGGTATTTCCTTATCTGGAACATCGAGCGCAATTTCTTGGGAACCATCCTTATTCACTGAGGTTTCAATGTTGCGCTGAAGCTTCTTTGTCAGGATATCAACCACCCCTTCAAGGTCATCTCTCAATTCTTCGTTGCTTAAGGCCTCCTTGCCAGGATGTTTTCCGGTTAGCGTCATTGCATATATCTTGTCTTCGTCATTCTTTTGGATCAGGAACTTCCCACCCTGCTTGGCCATTTCATGACTGCTTGACTTTAATCCGTTTGAGACCGTACCTTCACCTATCATCGTGTTGGCGAGCCTGTCTGTTTTCATGACGTATTCACTGCTAAAAAGTCCCCGGCTGTTATCTTCCAGCTCAAAGGAAAGATTCAATTTGGAACTTTCAACCTGATGTGTTGCTTTCAGTGCCTCCTTGTACAATTCATATCCCGGTGTATTTGCCGAAATTGAATAAGCACTTCCTATCAGCAATGCTCCGCTCAACCCCAAAATGGCCCATGTCCTTTTTTTCATTTTCGCCAGCCTCCCTGCAATTGTTTTTACATCCATAGAATAATCCTTAAATCTAAAATGCCAGTAAACAAACTCTTAAAAATATCTTAAAAACAACAAAAAAAACCTTCATCCAGGTTGGATGAAGGTGTTGGGTTATCATGAAAATACCAGCTTTATCTTATTCCCGGAAGGATCCTGTGTAAGAAGCGCTCCTTCTATTTCGTTTACTTGTGCCGCAAGTTTCCGCAGCCGGCCTGTAATATTTTCTTTCTCTTCTTTTGGAAAAGCCAGTGTGAAAGTTTTCAGCCCTGAAGCATTTTCCTTTGGGGACGGTGCACCCGGACCGTTCCAGGTATTTAGGCCAATATGATGGTGATATCCGCCAGTCGAAATGAACAAAGCCTGCGGACCGTACTTAAGGACCACATCAAAGCCCAGACCGTCGCAGTAGAACTGCTCAATTTCCTGCAATTCCGCCACATGCAGATGAATGTGGCCCATTATCGTTTCTTCCGGTAATCCATTCCATGGCGTTCCATTGCCTATTGCCAGCAATTCTTCGGCATTCAGCGGCTTTGTTGCCATTTCCACCTGACCGGAATTCCAGGTCCAGCTCTCCGCCGGGGTGTCCGCATAAATTTCAATTCCGTTGCCATCCGGATCCGCCAGGTAAATCGCTTCACTGACCAGATGATCAGATGCTCCCTGCAGGGGGTACTGCGTTTGGAGAAGATGAAGCAATGCGCTGCCAAGATCGGCCCTCGAAGGCAGCAGAAGGGCAAAATGATAAAGACCGGTTGTCCTAGGCTGTTTTGGTGCCGCTCCTTCAGGCTGTTCCACAACCAAAAGCGGCGTCTTTCCATCTGCAGTCAATACAGCCTGGCGCTCATTTTGGCTCAGGATTCTAAACCCAATGATTTCCTGATAAAATTTGGTGCTTCTTTTAACATCCTGAACCAGCAAGTGCACCTGGCTTACATACGTATTTGGATATTGGTGAAATGTCAAAACAAATCCCCCCTTACTTTTGTATACCCTATTTTAACATGAAACCAAAATATAACTGGCCTTAACAGTTTGCCCTGAGAATGAGTTCCCTACTGCAGAACCTCTTAAAAATTAATGACGGAAAATTCTATCTATTTTATAATAGGAATAACTATACATAAGGAGGAAGCAACAGTGACTGAAGGTTTCCGTTTTTCACACCGGCTTAAAGTACGCTATTCCGAAATTGATGGACAAAAGATTGTTTTCAATGCCCATTATTTAACCTATCTGGATGTTGCCGTAACGGAGTATTTTTCGGAAGGGCTGGGGATGGATGTTGACTCACTGGCAGAAAAGGGCGAGTTCGATTTCGTGGTGGCAAAGACAACAATGGAATACAAAAGTCCTGCGAAATTAAATGACTGGCTTGAGATCTGGTGCAGGACAACAAGGATAGGCAACAGCAGCATCGCCATGGAGTTCCTGATTACAAGAGAGGGCGAAAAACCCTTGCTTCAAGCCGAAATCATTTACGTCAGCATTAATCCTGCCACACATGAACCACAGCCTGTACCTGCATTTGTCCGTGAAAAGATTCAGCTGTTTGAGAAAGAGTAGCAAGAAAGCCACAAGCATTATCTGTAAAACAAAAATCCGCTGCTCATATTGACGCAGCGGATTTATTCTTTTTCCCGGAAATTAGAGGGTTTTTCCCCCCGGCGTATTCACTGTAATCTGGCTAGCCCTTTTCTTGTTGGTAGCAATAATGTAAATAGCCGCCATGGCAATCAATGCTACGATAAAGCTGCCAAGATTAAAAAGTCCTTTCTCGGCATACCAGACGATTGAATAGCCCAATCCGCCAAGAAGCAACGCATAATAGGTGAAAGGCAGAAGTGTCTTTCGAATCACGATTCCTTCTTTGCCCACAAGACCCACGACCGCAGAGGCGGCAACAACGTTGTGGACGCAGATCATGTTTCCTGCCGCCCCGCCGACAGCCTGCAATGCGACAATCCATGTAGGGTCAACACCGATTTGTGAGCCTACGTCATATTGGAACAGTGCAAACATCATGTTGCTGACAGTATTGCTGCCTGCGATGAAGGCGCCAAGGCCGCCGATGAAGGTTGCAAAAATTGGCCAGAAATCGCCTGCGAGTGCCGCAACCCCGTTGGCCAGCTCAATTGGCATTCGATCGTACCCAGCGGCTCCGCCTCCTGAATTCAGGAAAACCTGAACCATGGGAACAGTAAACACTAGCGCCGTTGAAGCCGCTACCGTTGTTTTAGCAGATTGTGTAAAAGCTAACTTGTATGCGCTTCCACTCATGCCGTGGATAAAGAAAGTAATTAAGGAAACGAGAATAAAGATTGTTCCCGGAGAATATAGCGGCTGGAAGCTGGCCGTAATGCCCGATCCGAAAATATCCTCTGCTGCCAGGGTCCACTTTTGCAGCCACTCCACAAATGGCAGCGTTTTCAATCTGGAGAGCACCAGAAACAGACCGACCAAAATATACGGTGCCCATGCACGGACCATGCCCATGCTGCCGCTCCTGTGGGCAACATCCCTAATTTCAATCTTGCCGCTCCACTCAGGATCCCATTTGGATTTTTCTTCAAAATCCCAGGCCTCTTCTTTAGGCGGCATAAGGAATCCTTTTTTAGCAGCAAAAATGACAATCGCCAGCCCAGTCAATCCGCCGATCATCGATGGGAATTCCGGTCCAAGGAGATTCGCCACTAGAACATACGGAATAGTCATGGCGAACGCGGCGAACAAGGCAAACTTCCATATTTTCAATCCTTCGGTAAATGATTTGTTTTTACCAAAGTATCTTGTCATCAAGGCCACAACGAATAGTGGAATTAGAGTACCTGCAACCATATGAAGGAAGGCTACCTTCGTTGCAATGAAACTTATGAGCCCGACAAAATCATTTGTAATTGTCGGGTCGGCTGAGAGACCAGTTCCCACCCCTACAATCATGGGTGTCCCTACGGCACCAAAGGATACCGGGGTGCTCTGGATGACCATGCCGGCCACAACTGCTGCCATCGCCGGAAATCCCAGGCCTACCATCAGCGGAACTGCCACTGCTGCGGGCGTCCCGAACCCGGCAGATCCTTCAATGAATGATCCGAACAGCCAGGCCACAATGATCACCTGGATCCTGCGGTCTTCTGAAATGTCGGTGAATCCCTGGCGGATTGTCCTCAGCCCGCCGCTTTCCTGCAGGGTGTTCAATAACAGGATGGCCCCAAAAATAATGTACAAAAGTGTTCCTGCGACAACCAGGCCGTTGATGGATGCGGCGGCCACATTGGCTCCTGGAACCTTCCAGATAAGTAAGGCGAGCCCCACTGCCACCACATAGGAGATTGGCATCGCCTTGCTGGCGGGCATCCTCATTCCAACCAGGAAAATAGCCACGGCGAGAATTGGCAGGAGCGATAAAAATGCCAGTATGCCTGTGCTCAAATTTTCTACCCCCTTTTCTTGTCTTCAAAAGTTTTTAATTAGTACATAACAAAATGGCAAAGCGCTGTCGTATAACGGTTATTATTTTGTTATAGAACAATCGCCTCAAAACTATTATACTAGGAATCTGTTTAATTTCAATAATTTTTAGAATATTGATAATAAAGAGAATCCCCTTGCTTCAGTGTTAAGGGGATTCTTTGAGGAAGCGGATTTCCTAAGAAATGCTTGCCTTCTTGTTTGCCAATTTAAAAGTGTTGCGGAGTGTCCCAATCTCTTTGATGCTGCATTCGATGACATCGCCCTGGTGGACCATCTCGGCTCCCAGCGGGCTGCCTGTCAAAATGACATCTCCTGGCTTTAATGTCATGACATTGGATAAATAGGAAATCATCTTTCTGATGGGAACAATCATAAGTTCGGTTGGGCTGTTTTGTTTTTCTTCGCCATTCAGCAAAGCCTCGACACGTACTTCGAAAGGATCAAGTTCGGTCTCAATTACCGGTCCAAGCGGAGTGAAGGTGTCAAAGGATTTGCCGATTGTCCAGTGTCCGGCTTCGTGAAAAAACTGCGGGGCGGTGACATCGTTTCCGACTGTATAGCCGAACACATAGTCGAGCACATCCTCTTCAGCTATATTTTTGGCTTCCCTGCCTATCACAATGGCCAGCTCGGACTCGAATTTGACTTCATCGATTCCCTCGGGAATGAGAATATCCTCTTCCGGGCCAATAACAGAGGAGACCGGTTTGAAGAAAAATACAGGAATCTTTGGCAGCTCATCTGGAACCTCTTCCTTCTGGGCGACGTAATTAGCCCCAATTCCTATGACCTGGTTTGGCACCAGCGGAGCCAGCAGACTGATATCACTGAGGGAAAATACATTTCCCGTGTAGGACCAGCTTGTAAAGATGTCGCCTGTTATCTCCCTGACCGTCTCGCCTTCAATAATCCCGGAATGGGTGTTGTCACCCGCTGTAAACCTTGTGAATTTCATAACATTGCCTCCTAAAGTAGCTTTGGTTTTCCTTGTTTTTTATGTACTGCCGAAAAGCCCGGGGCATTCTGGAACTCAAAATGCCCCTGTCCTGCCTTTTATCCCGCATCAACTGGCAGTAAGGCCCCCATTGCATGAAGTTTCACTTTACTGCTTCACAGCGTATTTTGCTTTGGCTTCCTGGCGGCGGCGGTGCAAAATAGGTTCTGTGTAGCCATTTGGCTGTTCTGCTCCTTTAAAGACCAGGTCACAGGCGGCATGGAAGGCAACAGAACCTTCAAAGTTGGCTGCCATTGGACGGTACGCGGGATCACCTGCGTTCTGTTCATCAACGACCTTTGCCATTCTTTTCATTGTTTCGAGTACCTGTTCTTCCGTGCAGATTCCATGGCGCAGCCAGTTTGCCATATGCTGGCTTGAGATTCTGAGAGTTGCACGGTCTTCCATCAGCCCAACGTTATTGATATCAGGAACCTTTGAACAGCCCACGCCCTGCTCAACCCAGCGGACCACATAGCCAAGGATTCCCTGTGCATTGTTGTCAAGCTCGGCCTGGATTTCCTCCGCGCTCCAGTCGGCATTTGCAGCTACCGGGATTTGTAGGATATCGTCGCGAAGATCTTTTGCTTCGCTCTTCAGCTGATTCTGCACCTGGCTTACATCTACCTGGTGATAATGCAGGGCATGCAGGGTCGCAGCTGTAGGAGATGGAACCCAGGCAGTGTTTGCACCGGCATGAAGATGGCCGATTTTTTGCTGGATCATGTCCGCCATAAGGTCAGGCATCGCCCACATTCCTTTGCCAATTTGGGCGCGCCCCTGGAATCCGGCATTCAGCCCCACGAATACATTTGATTTCTCATATCCTTGAAGCCAATTAGTGGCCTTCATATCACTTTTGCGGATCATCGGACCAGCTTCCATGGATGTATGGATTTCATCTCCGGTACGGTCCAGGAATCCAGTGTTGATAAAGACTACCCGGTCTTTTACTTGCTTGATGCAAGCCTTCAGGTTAAGGGATGTGCGACGTTCTTCATCCATGACGCCAATTTTGAGCGTGTGGCGTTCGACGCCAATCAAGTCTTCAATGCGATTGAACAGTTCATTGGCAAACGCTACCTCCGCTGAACCATGCATTTTTGGCTTTACAATGTAAATCGAATTCTTTAGAGAGTTTTGGTATGTCCCATTCCCAAGAATCGTATGCTTTGCAATCAATCCCGTAAATACGCCGTCAAGAATGCCCTCTGGTACTTCCTGACCTTGTTCGTCCAGAACGATATTGCTTGTCATCAAGTGGCCCACATTTCTGATGAAAAGCATGGAACGTCCTCTTAAGGAAACTTCATCACCGGAAACGGATGTATACTTTCGATCTGGGTTTAAGCGGCGCGTCATTTCCTTGCCGCCTTTGCGGAATGAAGCTTCGATATCTCCCTTCATCAATCCCAGCCAGTTGCGGTAAACCAGTGTCTTGTCTTCCGCATCGACAGCAGCGACAGAATCCTCGCAGTCGATGATGGTCGTAACAGCAGATTCGATGAGGATATCCTTTACCCTCGCCTTGTCTGTTTTGCCGATTGGGTGTTCATCATCGATTTGAATTTCAAAATGAAGCCCATTGTTTTTCAGCAGGACTGCCGATGGCTGCTCAGGACTTCCCTGGTATCCTATTATCTTTTCACCGTCTTTGAGGCCAGTCTTTTCCCCGCTTTTCAGAGTGACAGCCAAAGTTCCGTTTTCGATGGCATACTGTACAGCATCCTTGTGGGAAGCTCCTTTCAAAGGTGCTGCCTGGTCAAGGAAATTCCGCCCAAACTCGATGACCTTTCCGCCCCGGACAGGATTATAGCCAAGGCCGCGGTCTGCGCCATTTTCCTCCGGGATCGCATCTGTTCCATACAGTGCATCATACAGGCTGCCCCAGCGCGCATTGGCGGCATTGATGGCGTAGCGTGCATTGTCTACTGGCACTACAAGCTGCGGTCCAGCCTGGAAAGCAATCTCATCATCCACGTTTTCTGTCTGAATCTCGTAATCTTCCACTTCCGGCTCCAAATAGCCGATTTCGGACAAGAAAGCTTTATAGCTTTCAAAATCAAAATCTTTTCCATTTTCACGGTACCAGCTGTCGATCTTTTCCTGAATCTCATCCCGTACCGCCAAAAGCTCTTTATTTTTGGGAGCAAGGTTATGGACAAGCTGACCAAAGCCGGTCCAGAAATCTTGCTGATCCACATTGGATCCAGGGAGGACTTCCGAATTGATAAATTCATAAAGTTCCTTTGCCACTTGAAGACTGCCTGATTTCACATACTCTGCCATTTGCTAGTTTCCTCCATTCCTAATCCATCATAGGGTCATAATATCACTAACATTAATGCGCTTTCAAATTATTTTCGAGGTGATTTCATAATATTTAAAATAGTCTACAGGGCTGCGCTGGCCTTCATTTCCTTTTTTATTTCGACACAGCGTCCAGGAGAAGGGAAAAGCTTCCCTGCATTCAAGAGATTCTTGGGATTAAAAACTTCCCTGACATCCGTCTGGGCGGCGATTTCCTCTTCGGTAAATACGAACCGCATTTCCTCACGCTTTTCAATGCCGACACCATGTTCTCCAGTAATGGTTCCTCCTACGTCGGCACATACCTTAAGGCAGAGGCTTCCTGCTTCAAGAGCTTTTTCAGTTTCACCAGGCACTCGGGCATCGAACAACACCAGCGGATGAAGGTTCCCATCACCTGCATGGAAGATGTTCGCAATCCTCAGGCCGGATTCCTCACTGATTTGATTAATACGTGCCAATACCTCGGGAAGTTTGCTCCTCGGGATGACGCCATCCTGCACAAGATAGTCGGGGGAAATCGCTCCCATCGCTCCAAAACCAGTTTTCCGGTTGGCCCACCAGCGGCCTCGCTCAGCTTCATCCCTGGCTACCTTTACCTCACGGACGTTTCTGCTCCTGCAAACTGTTAAAATCTGTTCAATCTGCTCGTCGATTCCCGCCGTAATCCCATCTACCTCAATCAGCAGAACCGCTTCAATATCCTTCGGGTGCCCAACAGGAAAAGCAGCCGCTTCTACGCCCTCAATAGCCGTTTTATCCATCATCTCCAGAGCGGCCGGGACGATGCCTGAAGAAATAATATCGGAAACAGCCTGGCTTCCATCGGCAACATTGTCAAAATAGGCCAGAACCGTCTGTTTGCCTTCAGGGTTTTTCAGGATGCGGACCGTTATCTTGGTCACGATTCCAAGTGTCCCCTCGGACCCGGTCAAAAGGCCGAGCAGGTCGTAGCCTGGTTCATCGGCGACTCCGTCCTTGCCTATCTCGATGATTTCTCCATTTGGCAAAACCACCTCAAGCCCGAGGATATGGTTGGTTGTGACTCCATATTTCAAACAGTGCGCGCCTCCCGCATTCTCGGCCACATTCCCGCCGATGGTGCAGCAATATTGGCTTGAAGGGTCTGGTGCATAGTAATAGCCCCGTTCTGAAATCGAGTTTGTCAGCTTGAGATTGACAAACCCCGGTTCCACGACCGCCCTTCTGTTTTCAAGGTCGACCCTGAGGAGTCTTTTCATTTTCACCATGGAAATAATGATCTCATTATTTAGAGGAATCGCTCCGCCGCTCAACCCTGTTCCTGCTCCGCGCGCTAGGAAAGGCAGATCATTTTCATGGCAGTACTTCACTACCGCCGCCACTTCTTCCGTGTTTTTCGGAAAGACGACAGCTCTCGGCAAATGTTTGTGGATGGTGAACCCATCGCAGTCATAGGCCAGCAAATCTTCTTTTTTATAGAGGATGGAACGGGCGCTCCCGACGATGCCGGCAAGTTTGTGAATATGCTGGTCATTGGTCTTGATTTCCTTTAAAAATGCCATCTAGTTTTCCCCCTTCCCGTCCTCTTTCTGATAAGCCCAGTCAAGCAGCTGTACGGTATGGACAATTTTTTGGCTCCGTCCATATTTTTCAACGCCCATTGCCATTTGCAGCATGCAGCCCGGATTTCCCATTGAAATCATTTCCACATCATCAGGAACGTTTTCCATTTTGCTCTCCAATACGGCACCGGCCATCTCGGGGTTGGTAATGTTATAAATGCCCGCACTTCCGCAGCAGCGGTCGGAATTCGGCATATGGACCATCTCGACCCCTGGTATATCAAGCAGGATATTGCGCGGCTCCTGGCGGATATTCTGCCCATGGGCCAAGTGGCAGGCATCGTGATACGTAATTCTTGTTTTCAGCTCTGCCTTTGGTTTTTCGTATCCTGTATCGTGAAGGTGCTTCGATATATCCTCCACTTTTTCCGCAAACTTTTCCGCCTCTTCCCTCATTTCCGGATCGTCATGGAACAGCTCGGCATATTCCTTCATCATGCAGCCGCAGCCTGCTGCATTGACAACTACTTTCTCCGCATCCCTGAATGCGTCCATATTCTGCTTTGCGAGCATCCTGCCTGTATCCCGGTCCCCTGCATGGACATGGAGGGCGCCGCAGCAAGTCTGGTTTTGGGGGATGACAACATCATTTCCATTTCGGGTCAATACATTGATCGTTGCCTCGTTTATATCACTGAACATGACATCCATGATGCACCCTGTCAGCAATGCCACCTCGCGCTTGCTCTCCCCTTTTGCCTTGATAACCTTTTCATTTTTGTATCTTTTCCTGACCGGTTCTTTAATTTCCGGCATGATGGCTTCCATTTCAACGAGATGTTTGGGCATGATGTTGATTAGCTTTGTTTTCCGGACCACACTCTGAACTCCGCTCTTCTGGTAGAACTTCAGCATGCTTCCCAAGGTATTGAGGCGATTTTGTTTCGGGAAAATCCCCTTCAGGAACATGTTGCTGACGGCTCCCTGCCAGCCGGTCAATGGCATCGCTTGACGCACCTGTCCGCGTGCTTCCTCAATCAGACCGCCCACATCCACATCTGCCGGACAGGCCGTGGTGCATGCACGGCAATCAAGGCAGGCAAAGACCGGGTCGGCAAAAAATTCGTTTACATTAAGCCTTCCTTCCGCCACTGATTTGATCAGATGGACACGGCCTCGCGGGGAATGCTGTTCCTGGCCGGTAATCTCATAGGTCGGGCACGATTCAAGACACATGCCGCAATGGACGCAGTCGGCCCATTTGGTTTCGTCCGGATGGTCTTTTGCCAGGTAATTGCTTAGGCTACCCGATGAACAAGATGGTTCCTGCTTTAAGTCCAACTCTCTTAAACTCAATTTATATCCCCCCAATAAATGCATTAGGATTCAAGATTCTGTTCGGGTCCATCTTTGCCTTTATTCCTTCCATCAGGGGGAAATAAGACGGCTTGTCACCCCAGGCATCCACTTTGCCGCCAAGGACTTCCGGCAAATGTTTGACAACTGCATACCCGCCCTCCTGGACGGCAAACTTGCGGAGATGCATGATGCCTGCGGCAACCTGGTCGTCAGAACCTCTCAGAACAACCTGGCAAATTCCCGTCCCAAGACCGCCATGGGCCTCGGCCGCAACCTGGCCTCCATCAGAAAGAAGCTGGCATTCCCTTATCACATCAAGCACCTTCAGGTTCACGATGCCAATTTTCATTGCAGCGGCTGTTTCCTTATTGCTTCCTGTTCCTTCCTCCAATGAGTCAAGGCCACATGGAGCTGCTGTATAAAGCTTATTCCAGAAAGCCTTGGCCTCTTCATCCGTCAGGATGTCCAGGCTGGTCCGGGCAGGCTGGTTCGCCTTGATGTATTGTTCCTGATAGCGTACCGAAGTTTCAACATCCTCAAAGCTGATGGCCAGTGTATAGCAGTTTCTGTCCGCCATATTGCCTGCCATGAACGGATTCAGCAGTTCCAGTGCGACAGGCTCCATCATGGAATCAAGAAGCTTGATGGCAAAACGCCGTACCTCTTCCAGGTTCCCTTCCGGAAAAGAAAGAAGCGCCAGGCTCTCGCATTTTGGAAGCGGCCGAAGCTTAAATGTCACTTCGGAAATAATCCCCAAGGTTCCCATTGAGCCAATAAAAAGTTTATTCATATCATAGCCGGCGACATTTTTCACCACCCGTCCCCCCGACCTGATAATCCGGCCATCAGGATAAACGGTCCGAAGTCCGATTACCGAGTCCCGGGCTATGCCATATCCAAGCCGTTTGGGACCGCTGTCATTTGAAGCAATGACTCCTCCGACCGTCGCATACGCCGGCCATGACGGATCAAGGGCGAGTTTCTGGCTGTGCTGCGCCAAAAAGCCCTGCAGTTCCTTAAAAGTAGTCCCAGCCTTTACCGTCACTGTCATATCTCCGGGTGTATGTTCGACAATTCCTGTATAATCTTCCAGGGACAGCTGTATTTGGGTTTTCGCCGGGGTTCCCCATCCCTGTTTTGTTCCTCCTCCCACTACCGAGACGGTTGTTTTCGAATCGTTGCAATAGGCCATGACTTTTGCTATTTCTTCCTCTTTCTTCGGGAAAATGGTGACACTTTCCTCTCCTGCCATCTTCAGCTCAGGAAAAATGGCCTTCAAATCTGCCAGCAGCTCTGCTGTTACCAAATCGACACCCCCTATAGATTTAAGCGCTTTCCAAAATGCTGCCGCGCAGCAGTTCTTCAACAAATGACAAGTGGTCCATCATTTCCCTCCTGGCTGTTTGCGGCTCTCGGGCTTTTATAGCCTGCAGGATCCGCTGGTGCTGGTGTTCGATTTCTGCAACAGTTTCAGGATCCTCTTCTATCTTTTTATAAAACTCGCTCATGACCTTTTTCATGGCAGCAGAGATAAACTCTATTAACTGGATCAGAATATCATTTCCGGCAGCCTTGGCAATGGCCATATGAAAATTGTAATCCGATCCCCAGCCCGCTTCAGTTTGAAGCGATAAAATTTCTTCCAGTTCCGAAACCACTTCATCACTGCGGTTCAATGCAGCCACCTCGGCAATGCCTGTTTCGAGCATTTTCCTCACCTGGAACAGCTCATTGATATCCTTTAAACTTGGCAGCATGACCTGGCTTTTGAATAGGCTCGCAGAATCGAATCCGCAGATGAATGTTCCCTCCCCCCGCCTGACATCCACCGTTCCCTTGCCTTTGAGGGTGGTTAGGGCATCCCGGACAGCGGACCTGCCAACTCCAAATAAGTCACATAATTCCCTTACGGAAGGAAGCTTATCGCCAATGGCGAATGTTCCAGATTCAATCATTTTCTCTATCTGTTCGACAACCGAATCGGAGACCTTTTTATTGGAGATTCTCTCCACATCCAAATGATATTCACCTACCTTTTCAGATATCACATATCTGATAAGTGTTATACTAACTTCATTAAACCACCGATATAGGAGAAATTCAACCATTTATTTGAATTTATCAAAAAGTCTAAAAACTGATGGAATATTTGATTGAAAAATAAAACTATTCGAGCATAAAAAAGGTAAAAGAAAAGGTACTTTGATAGAATAATGGTGTCATTAAAAGAATGGGAGGAATAGAAATGTTTGATATCGCTATTATAGGTGCTGGTGCGGCCGGAGCAAGCGCTGCCATATTCACCGCCAAGGCAGGCAAAAAAACATTGCTGATCGACAATGATAAAAGCATGACAAAAAGAGCCTGGATTGAAAACCATTATGGTGCCGGCGACATTACTGGTCCGGATCTAGTGGAAAGAGGCAAGGGTCAGGCAGTTAAGCAAGGTGCAGAGCTTGTTCAAGGTGAAGTAACCAATCTTGTCAAAAAAGAAGATGGCTTCCTGCTTGAGACAGAAGGCGGTTCTTATGAAGCGAAACACGTCATTCTCGCAACTGGGGTTGCATTGGGACTGGCCGAAAAAATTGGAGTTAAAACAAAAGAAGGGACGGAACCGAGAATCAAAACCGTTCTCGATGTTGATGCTTCAGGCAAGACGAATGTCGATGGAGTCTGGGCTGCAGGAACTTGCGCAGGAGTAAGCGTCCACACCATCATCACTGCTGGCGACGGAGCAAAAACAGCCATCAACCTCATAAGCGAGATAAATGGAGAACGATACGTCGACCACGACGTCTTAAAATAAGCTGCAAAAAAGCGCAGGAGCCCTTGCGCTTTTTTATTCCCTGTTAAGAAAGGACAATTTTTTCCTCTTACAGTTTGGCGGATAATATGCTATAATTTTCTCACTGCAGGAAGACTCCTGCCTGATCGCGGAGATGTACCCAAGTGGTTCAAGGGGGCGCACTCGAAATGCGCTAGGACGGGCAACCGTTGCGTGAGTTCGAATCTCATCATCTCCTTTTTAGAAGAGCGGAAGCGCCTTGGTCAGCCCCGCCCAGCATAAGACGCTTCAGAATAGAAGGCGTTCTTTGCCTTCAATTCTGAAGTGGCTTATGACTCGAGGGGCTAGGCGCTGGAGCTGGACAGTTATCTAACTTTAGAAGTCTATACTTAAAAAAGGACAGCCTAACGGCTGTCTTTTTTGCTTGGAAAATTATCTACTTCCCAAGAAACGAATTCAGCATCCAGACATGCTTTTCCAGGCTTGAATGGATGGAAAGCAGCAAATCTCCTGTTGTTTCGTCTCTGGCTTCATCTGCGATTTCCATAGCTTTTTTCAATTCCGAGATCAATCCCGAGAAATCACTGGCAATGCTGGCAACCATTTCAGAAGCCGTTTCGCCTCCTTCTGCTTCTTTCACCGAGGCGATTTCCATGCAGCCGGTCATGGTCGCAACCGGTTTGTCCCCCAATGCCAGCAGACGCTCTGCCAGTTCATCAATATGCAGGGCAGCTTCATTATAAAGTTCCTCAAATTTTGCGTGCAGGGTAAAAAACTCAGGACCTGTTACATACCAATGATAATTATGCAGTTTGATATAAAGGACGCTCCAATTTGCAATCTGCTGGTTAACACACTGTGTCAATTCGCTTTTCATCATTTTTCCTCCATTACCTATATCTTTGTAATTATTATAGTCTATTTAACTGGGCAAACAGCAAAATCGACACAGTATTCACAGGAATGTCATATTTGCATACTTAATTCCAGAATTCAGATAAGTAATCAATGAGCAATACTTTACTATTCTCAATTAAAGTAACAAATTGAGATTTATAATGGTTCGTCAACTTGCGACATATTTCTTGCTTTCAATGTTTTATCTCCATAATAACTTTTGTTTTATTAAAATACCTTCAGTAATTTCCCTCCCTCAGTGCTGAGAACCCCTTATACATCAACCATTAATCCTTGATAGATCATTGGCTTGTCATAAAAATGTGGATTGATAGATATAATGTGTTGACGAATGCTAGTTGTCCATATTATATTAATTATAAATTAAGATTCATTTTCACTTTAAATCTTAAATAAAGTAATTAATATTTTTACAGTGCAAATGTATTAAAGGAGGATATAAAATGAGCAAAAAACTTACTACCAGCTGGGGGGCGCCTGTAGGCGACAACCAAAATTCCATGACGGCGGGTTCTAGAGGACCAACATTGATCCAGGATGTCCATTTACTGGAGAAATTGGCCCATTTTAACCGCGAGCGTGTTCCTGAGCGTGTTGTCCACGCTAAAGGTGCAGGTGCACATGGCTATTTCGAGGTGACGAATGATGTTAGCAAATACACCAAAGCGGCCTTCCTTTCTGAAGTAGGCAAGCGCACACCTATGTTCATCCGCTTTTCCACGGTCGCCGGCGAACTTGGTTCTGCTGATACTGTAAGGGACCCAAGGGGCTTTGCCGTTAAATTTTATACGGAGGAAGGCAACTATGACCTCGTCGGAAACAATACACCTGTATTTTTTATTCGCGATGCCATCAAGTTCCCTGATTTCATTCATACACAAAAGAGACATCCGCAAACCCATCTTAAAAATCCGAATGCGGTTTGGGATTTCTGGTCCCTGTCTCCGGAATCCCTGCACCAGGTGACCATTCTGATGTCCGACCGCGGCATTCCGGCAACCTTGCGCCATATGCATGGCTTCGGCAGCCATACTTTCAAATGGGTCAACAAAGAAGGCGAAGGTGTTTGGGTGAAATACCATTTCAAAACAAACCAGGGTGTGAAGAACCTTGCTCCGGATGTAGCAGCGAAGATTGCCGGTGAGAATCCTGATTACCATACGGAAGACCTGTTCAATGCCATCGACAAGGGAGAGTTCCCTTCCTGGACATTGTATGTGCAGATCATGCCGATTGAAGATGCGGATACATACCGCTGGGATCCGTTCGATGTGACAAAGGTGTGGTCGCAAAAGGATTATCCGCTGATTGAAGTGGGCCAGATGGTTCTGAACAGAAATCCGGAGAATTATTTTGCCGAAGTGGAGCAAGTGACACTTTCACCAGGAAATTTTGTGCCTGGAATCGAAGCATCGCCGGACAAGATGCTTCAGGGACGCCTGTTTGCTTATTCTGACGCCCATCGCTACCGTGTTGGCGCCAACCATAATGCCCTTCCTATCAACCGGCCAGTTGCCGAAGTGAACAATTATCAGCGCGATGGGTTCATGCGCCCTGACAATAACGGCGGAGGCAGCGTTTACTATGAGCCAAACAGCTTCAGCGGGCCACAGGAATCCCCTCAGGACAATACAACGGCATTTCCTGTCAGCGGTGCGGCAGGCAGCACTGGCTATGACCATGATGACCACTACACCCAGGCCGGTGACCTTTACCGCCTGATGACGGAAGACGAGCGTACCCGCCTAGTCGCCAATATTGTAGCTGCCATGAAGCCTGTAGAGCGGGATGACATCAAGCTGCGGCAAATCGCCCACTTCTATAAGGCAGACCCAGAGTACGGCACTCGTGTGGCAGAAGGCCTGGGCCTTTCCGTCCCCGTAACGCAGGCGTAGGATTTCGAAGTCAATCATAACTGCCAAAAGGCTAACCATTGGTTAGCCTTTTGATTTTAATAAAACATTAAAAAAGCTGTCTGGAAGTTCCTCTCCCAGACAGCCCGATTTTATTATGAATAAAAGACGCAAATCCTCTCGGCATCGATTTCTTCAATCTTAAAATCCATGTCGTATACTTCGTTTAATACTGATGGTGTGATAATCTCGTCTGTTGTTCCCTCTTTTATGACTCTGCCATCCTTCATGGCCACAATATAGTCGGAGTAGCATGAAGCGAAGTTGATATCATGGATGACAATCACAACCGTCTTGCCCAGCTCATCAGCCAGCTTGCGCAACACCTTCATGATTTGGACAGAATGCTTCATATCAAGGTTGTTCAATGGCTCATCGAGCAGCACATATTCCGTATCCTGGGCAATGACCATCGCGATATAGGCCCTCTGCCTCTGCCCGCCGCTCAATTGATCAAGATATTTATGCTGAATATCTTCAAGCTCCATATAACGGATGGCTTCTGCAACAAACTTGCGGTCTTCCTTCGTAAGCCTTCCCTGCGAATACGGGAACCTTCCAAAAGAAACGAGCTCCTTCACTGTAAGCCTGATGTTAATATTATTGGATTGTTTCAGAATCGAAATCTTTTTCGCCAACTCATTGCTCTTACAGCGGGTGACATCCATCCCATCGATGTAAATCTCCCCTTCATCCTTGGCAATCAAGCGGCTGATCATGGAAAGCAGCGTACTTTTACCTGCCCCGTTCGGCCCGATAAAAGAGGTAATCTTTCCTTTTGCAATCTTTACGGATACGTCATTAATCACATTCTTATTGCCATACACTTTAGAAACATGTTTAACGTCTACCATGATTTACTCTCCTTTAACAGCAGATAGATAAAATACACTCCGCCAATGAAATTGACGATGACACTTAATGTAGTAGTGAAAGTAAACACCCGCTCAACAATCAGTTGTCCGCCAACCAGCGCAATAATTGAAATGAAAACGGCCCCGATAATCAATTGAGTGTGCCTATACGTATTCAGGAACTGGTGCGCGACATTGGCCACCAGCAGCCCAAGGAAGGTAATCGGTCCAACAAGTGCCGTCGAGATGGACACCAGCACGGCGATAATGATTAACAGCCTTTTAACAACATGGTCATAATCGATTCCGAGATTGACTGCCTGGTCCTTCCCTAAGGAGAGGACATCCAGGTATTTGAGATACCTGATTGAGTACAGGGTGATTAAAATGACCGCCACTGTGGCTATCAGCAGCAAATCTGTTTTTACATTGTTGAAGCTGGCAAACATCCTGTCCTGGACGACCAGGAATTCATTTGGGTCGATCAGCACCTGCATAAACTCGGTGATGCTCCGGAAAAAGGTGCCGAAGATGATCCCCACCAGCAAAAGGAAATAAATATTCTGGCCGCCGCCATGGAACAGGAGTTTGTATAAGAAACCCGCAAACAGAACCATGAAGCCAACCGAGATGACAAAATTAATATTTTCGTTCGTGACAAAAAAATTCATCGACCCGAAAGCGAAAATCAGAAAGGTCTGAATAAGCAAGTATAAGGAATCAAGCCCGATGATGCTCGGAGTCAATATCCGGTTATTTGTAATGGTCTGGAACACCAGCGTGGCAAAAGCAATGACGGCGCCTGTCAAAACTATGGCATATACCTTTTTGATCCGCCTTGGCAATGCATAATCCCAATTGCTGCCCAAATCGATAAAAATGAATGCCGCTGCCAGCGCAATGGAGATGACAGCCAATATTGCCAGTTTACTTTTATTACTCATACGCCTTTCTCCTCATGATCATATAAAGAAAAATACCGCTTCCGATTACCCCGACAGTAAGGCCGATCGGTATTTCATATGGATGAATGACAACCCGGCCAAAAATATCACAGGCCAGTACAAATACGGCTCCAAGCAAGGCGGTATGAGAAAGGCTGTTCTGCAGATTGTCTCCGCGGTACATCGTAACAATATTCGGGATAATCAAGCCAAGGAACGGTATCATGCCGACGGTCAGAACAACGGTGGCTGTGATCAGCGCAACAATGACCAAGCCAATGTTCACAACCTGCTTGTGATTCAGCCCAAGGTTGACGGAAAATTCTTCCCCCATGCCGGCGATTGTAAATTTGTTGGCATAGAGGTAGGCTACTGCCACGAGCGGGATGCTTATGTATAAAAGCTCGTAGCGTCCCTGTATCATGGTTGAAAAATTGCCCTGAAGCCAGGAAGACATATTTTGGATCAAATCATTTTTATAGGCAAAGAAGGTCGTAATCGAACCAACAATGCTTCCAAACATCATACCGACAAGCGGGATGAAGATGGCATCCTTATACTTCACCTTCTCCAGCAGCTTCATAAAAATGAATGTGCCTAACAAAGCAAAGAAGAAAGCAACAAGCACTTTTACAAGCGGACTTGCAGTCGAGAACAGCATCAGCGATACCAGAATCCCGAATCTTGCGGAATCTTCTGTACCAGCCGTTGTAGGCGATACAAACTTATTTCTTGTCAGCTGCTGCATGATCAAGCCGCATATGCTCATTCCCACCCCCGCCAGGATGATGGAAACCAGTCGCGGAATTCGGCTTACCAACAGGACATGTGCCTGGGCTTCCGTTAAGCTGAATAGGTCCAGCGGCGATATATCCTGTACACCCAGGAACAGGGAGGTAACCGCCAAGATAATGAAGCCAATAATCAAATAAATGAGTTTCATAGCAATTCCCTTACTCTTTCACTTTAATCCATTATAAACATTTAGGCATACGAAATTGCCTTCTATTAAATGATAATGATTTTCAGTGTCATATGTCAATGTCAATTTTGTGACAGTGGAAATCTTTTTAAAATAACTTAAAGAAATAACCAAAAAGGAGCTGCAAAATTGCAGCTCCTTTTTGATTTATTGAACCTTTTTATCTCCTGCTGATTCAGATGGCGCTCCCGCTTCAGCTTCATCTTCAGCTGGTTCTGTCGGTTCGGCTTCTTCTTCATCCACAGGCAAAGGCTCACCATTGGTATACTTATAGTCGGACCTATCGACAGGAGTGAAGTTCTCGGGTGTATAGAAACGCAGCAAGTCTCCGTTGACAACCCGGTCGGAGAGCTCCAGCTGCTGCCGGACAATTTGCTTCAATTGGGCAAATTCTTCCGTTTCTTCAAGCAATTCACCTGTTTTAGGGTCATAGTACTTTTCTTCCACATAGGTTACAGACGGACTCACAAAATCTCCATTGCGGAAAGCAACAAGCTCCCGGTGCCCTTTTGAAAGCAGGTCGGTTCCAAGGTGCACATAATCCCCGGAGTCGATGCCCAGAAGGTGAAGCAGAGTTGGCAGCAGATCAATCTGCCCGCCAAACGTATGGTTCACTCCGCCTTCAAGCCCTGGAGTGTGAATCAAGAGAGGTACTTCCTGCAATTCTGCCGACTTGGCAGGAGTCACTTCCTCACCAAGGACGGTCTCCATCGCTTTATTATGATTCTTGGATATTCCATAATGGTCGCCATACATGACAATAATCGAGTTATCGTATAATCCAGATTCCTTCAGGTCAGCAAAAAGCTGGGCCAGTGCCTCGTCGGAATAACGGGCAGTCTGGAAGAAGTTATCGACCGACCTGTCACCTGTCACATGTGGAGCCAGTGTTGCATGTTCCTGAGGCATGGTGAATGGATAATGGTGGGTCAGCATAATGAATTTTGAATAAAACGGCTGCGGCAGTGACAGCAGCAACGGGATTGATTCCTTGAAGAATGGTTTATCCATTAAACCATAGTTTGTTACATCTTCCGGCTTCATTTGGTAGTAGCTGGAATCAAAAAACCTGTCATAGCCAAAAGACTTATAGATTTCATCACGGTTCCAGAAAGACCTGGTATTCCCATGGAATACAGCGGAAGTATATCCTTTTTCCTGGGCAAGGATCGCCGGTGCTGCCTGATAGGTATTCAGGCCCTTCATCGAAAAGGCCGAACCTTGCGGCAGGCCGAACAGCGAGTTTTCAAGCATGAACTCGGCATCAGCCGTTTTTCCCTGTGCTGTCTGGTGATAGAAGTTATCGAAATACAGGGTGTTCTTGTCTCGAGTCAATGAATTCAGGAATGGAGTCACTTCTTCGCCATGCAATTCATAATCAATCAGGAAATTCTGGATGGACTCAAGATGGATGTATATGACATTCCGGCCCTCGGCAATCCCGAAGTATTTTGGGTTGGGCTCGGCGAATTGCGATTGCGTGTAGTTGATGACTTCCGTGATATCATTGCTGTCGGCCATAACACGCTGGGCGGAGGCCTTTGTGCTCTGAACCGCATCATAAATCGTATAATTGTACATTCCGAGATACTTGACAATATAGTTTCGGTCAAAAGTCCTTGTCAAAAGCTGAGGACGGTCTGCTTCCGCCATGCCAAGATTGGCGCTGAAAATGCCAAGGCCCAAGAGCATGACTGCAAAGGCTTTTCTGCGGCTGTATGAAACCGGGCTAATCTTAGGCCAGCTTTTCTTCGTCAAGACGGCCAGGATGATCCAGTCGATGAAGAAAAGAAAATCATACGCTTTGAACAATGACGGAATGCTGCTGCTGACATCTCCAAAGTTCTGTGTCTGGAAAAGAGTCGGAAGCGTAATGAAGTCATTGAAGAATCGGTAATATAGCACATTTGCATATAAAAGGAAGCTCAGGACAAGATAGATGAATAAAAGTCCTGTATACTGTTTTTTCCCTTTTCTGAACATGGCCAGTCCGAGGAAAAGAACGGCCGAAGCCAGCGGGTTAAGGAACAGCAAGAACGCTTGGAATGAACTTTCAACACCCAGCTTGAATTGTGTGAGCTGGACGGCATACGTTTTTAACCAGAGAACGAGAACGGCTAAAAAGAAAAAGCTCATAAAGTTTTTCATGTTCAGCTTAGCTATGATGCTTTTCATTTTTTCACCTGCTTTTTTTATTAGTTTTATCAGAAATTCCTTGCTGATGAAGGAATCTTTGTTAGTAAGCCTCAGAAGATATCTTGCTACAAAGATACAATATACTCCTGTTTTGTTAAATTGTAAAGAGGCATTGGACTTAGCATGATGTGAAATCATTGAGCCGATCCCGGCTTGTACTGATTCGTAGGGATTCCTATAACTATGTCTTATTTTTTAAAAAAATAACCAGCTGTACCCGAACCCCCCTGAATAATTTTACATAAAAATATAGTATGGAAGAAAGTTGAGGTGATGAAGGGTGGGGCTTCTAGACGCGTATAACGAATGGAAAAACTCCAGGTACCAGCGTCATATTTTCCTCATGGAAGACCGGAACAATTGCCCAGACTGTTTTGGCAAAGGCTACTTCGTTTTTCCTGTCAACGAATTTGTCTATAATGTAACCCCTATGGATTGCCAAGGGTGCAATGGCACCGGTACATTCACAGAGTGGACAAACCGCCAATAGATGCAAGAGAGCTTAGGTCTGTGCAATTGCTGTACAGGCCTTTGTTTTGGTGTAATAATATTACATAAAATAATTTAAGGAGGACTACAATGACATCCAGCAAACAATTCCAAGGCTTTATTGGTACATACACAAAGGGCGGCAGCGAAGGGATTTATTCCTTTGCCCTGGACAGCGGGACAGGCACAGTTTCCGGCCTGAAGCTTGCCGCCAAATTGGATAACCCAACCTACCTGACTGTCTCCCAGGATAATCAATTCCTGTATGCAGTTGCCAAGGAAGGCGAGTCAGGCGGTGTCGCAGCTTACCGAATCCTGGAGGATGGCAGTCTTGAGCCGATCAATTCGGCTGTTTCCGAGGGTGCGCCTCCCTGCCATGTGAGTGTTGGCAGTGGAACTGGGGTCTTGGCCGCAAATTATCATAAGGGAACCATTGAGCATTATCCATTGAATGAAGATGGCAGCATCCAGCCTCCTTCTTCCATCGCCAAACATGAAGGCTCGGGTCCGGACCCAAGGCAGGAAAAGGCCCATTCCCATTTTGCCGGGAATACTCCTGATGGTAAATATGTTATTGCCGTTGAACTGGGCATTGACCAGGTAATTACCTACAAACTGGACAATGGCCAATTAAGCAAGGCTGCCGTGCTAAACACTAAGCCTGGCAGTGGCCCGAGACATCTGGTATTTCATCCTTCTCAGCCTTTCGCTTATGTGATGACAGAATTCAGTTCGGAAGTGCTTGTCCTGGAATACAGCTCTGAAGACGGCAGCTTTGAACAAATCCAGAATATTTCCACCTTGCCTGATACGTTCACGAAAAATAACCAGGGAAGCGCCATCCATATCTCATCAGACGGAAAGTTCATCTATGCCGGGAATCGCGGCCATGACAGCCTTGCCATTTTCCGGGTTGATCCTGATACATGCAAGCTCCGCCTGGTCGAGCGTGTCTCAACTGAAGGAAATTGGCCGCGTGATTTCGTGCTTGATCCTTCAGAAAAATTCCTGGTTGCTTCCAACCAGAACTCAAGCAACCTTGTTGTTTACTCGAGGGATAAGGAAACCGGAAAACTCACCTTGCTGCAGAGTGATATTTCCGTTCATGATCCGGTTTGCGTGAAGTTCCTCCATTATTAAAGCAGTAGAAATATAGACGAAAAAAAGAAAAGGGTGTCGTAGTTTGCGATCGAACTTCGACACCCCTCCTTTATAGAAAGTACTACGCTTCAGCGTTTTTCGAGGACAAACTAACGTTTATGTCGGCTGCTTTTCCACCGCGGTATATTTTTAGCTTTACTTCGTTTCCAATTTTCCCCTTGGAATACATATGCTTTCTTAAGTCTGCCGAACTGTTGACCTCTTCTCCATTAATCGACACAATGACATCCTGCTTCCTCAATCCTGCCTCTGCTGCAGGAGATTGCGGGTCAACATAAGTGATCATCGTTCCTGCTTCGACATCTTCAGGCAGGTTTTGCCTATACATTTCCGGGATTTGGGCTAAATCTGCAAGGCTGACTCCTAAATATGGGCGCGCTACCTGTCCGGTTTCAATCAGTTCATTGATAATGGGCAAAACATCATTGCTCGGAATCGCAAAACCCAATCCCTCCACTCCGCTCTCGGAAATTTTCAGGGAGTTAATCCCGATAACCTGTCCAGCAGTGTTGATTAAAGCACCGCCGCTATTGCCTGGGTTAATCGCCGCGTCCGTCTGAATGACATTCAGCTCCCATACTCCTGCGGACGTGGATACTTCTATTCCACGGTCGATGGCACTGACTATTCCTTGTGTAACGGTCCTTGACAGATCGAGGCCAAGCGGATTTCCAATGGCCAATACCTGGTCGCCAGGCCTTAGCTGCGATGAATCGCCAAATTCAATGGTATCTTCGACATACTTCCCATCTATTTTAATGACAGCCAGATCGGTCAAGGCGTCCGCCCCAACCACCTCTGCATCCGCTTTCTTTCCATTATATAGTGATACTTCAAGCTTGGATGCTCCTTCAATTACATGGTTATTTGTCACAATAAAAGCATCTCCGTCCTGCTTTTTAAAAATGACTCCTGAGCCTGACCCGCTTTCCACATTTCCCTGAGTTCCTGGGAATGGAAGGTTCTGGCTTTGGTTTTGGATATTGACAATCCCTACGATCGCTTTGGAAGCATTTTCGACAATATCTGCTAAAGCTGGTGTGCCATTGGCTGAAACAGGTACTGTTTCAAGGGATGCAGCATTTTCCACTTGGCTTGTACCCCCAGCTGTTTCATCAGCCTTCACTCCTAACCCTTGGGTTTCAGACACTGTTACAGCTCCGAGGGTAAGAACTGAACCAACCACACCGGCTGTGACCATGGAAAGAAAGTTTTTCCATCCCCCAGCCTTCCTGGGCTTCCTCAATGGTTCTTCATTGTAACTGTTGGATTGGTTTTCAATATCGTTCATCACATTTCCTCCTTCGGCTATCACCATAGCCTTATAGTAGACCGGAAATATGAACAAATTATTACCAAAATGCAACCAAGCTATTAAAAAGAAAAGCCCAATGAACGGTGCCTGACCCCCGGCGCGACAACGCATCACCGCTGTGCTCCGCCGGGGGTCAGGCACCGTTTGTTGCTTTAAAGGAGAAAAGCTGCAGGGGACAATTCCTGCAGCTTTTGTCTTATTTTTGTGGAATGGGGATTTTGATGGTGAATTTGGTGCCTTTGCCTTTTTCGCTTTCCACCTTAACTGCCCCATGATGCAGCTGGACCAGCTGTTTGACTATCGACAGCCCGAGACCAAAAGCACCGTATGGATTTCCCGTCCTTGAAAGATCGGCTTTATAAAAACGGCGCCAAATCTTTTCAATTTCCAAAGGGTCCATGCCAATTCCGTTGTCTTCGATCTCAATGACTGTTTCGCCGGCTTCCATCCTGCCTCTAATCGCTATCCTGCCATTCTCGGTAAACTGGATTGAATTCTTGGCAATATTGATCAGAATTTGCAGGATGCGGTCATAATCGGCGTAGACGGCTGCCCCCGCTTCTGTTTCAAGCATAATTTCATTGCCCCGCTTTTCCGCCTGTAAATCCAACTGATCTTTCAATATTTCAAATAATTCGTCCAGTTCGATTTTTTCTATAAAGAGGGTAACCTGATTGGACCTGATTTTTTCATAATCCAGGTTTTCGTTTACCAGCCTGATCAATCGCTTTGTCTCTTTGCCGACAAGTTCCAGGCCCTTTTCTTTTTCCGCTTCGGGAATCAAATCATTTCTTAATCCTTCAATCATCCCATTGATTGTCGTAAGCGGGGTGCGCATTTCATGGGAAACATCGGCCATGAACTGCCTTCTCCGGTTTTCAAGACTTTCAATCTCTTCCATTGATAGATTAAGCTTTTCGACCATTTGATTGAAATCGTTGGCCAGTTCGCCAATCTCGTCAAATTCAGAAGCAGGTGTCCGCACTGTGTAATCGCCTGCCGAAACCAGGGAGGTCGCATCCTGCAATTTCTTGATCCGGTTTACATGGACCCTTGACAGCACCCAGCTTAACAACAGCGCCACACCGAGGGCAATCAGGGCTGCATACAGCAAATAGTCATTAATGTCGCTGATCATCTCCTGGTTTCCCTGAATTGGCGAAGTAAGCAGGATTCCCCCGACAAACCTTCCCCCCACAATATAGGGCAGCGCGACGAGTGAAACGTCCTGGTCGTAACGTTTCAGGTCATATTTGATGACAATGGGCCGCCCCTCCTGAAGGGATTGAAGCTCCTTTTGGGTCAGTTCAATGGCAGGTCCTCTCCAGCGGATGGGATTCAGGAGATTCATATGCTCATCAAATACGCTGAACTGGATATCCCTGCCGAATAATACTCTCGCATATTGGTTGATTACCTGCTCCGGCCTCTCACTCCCCCGCTCCAGGTCCTTAAGAATATTTTCGCCATAGCTGATCAACTCGTCTGTTTTATTCTTATAGACCAATGTTTCCACATACTGCACAAACAGCAGGCTTAAAACAACAAAAGCCACCAGCAGGACACTGATATGGCTGAAAAGCAGCTGGTAGAGATATTTAACCTTCATCGATGGCCACCGACTCATCAAACTTATAGCCTACTCCCCATACCGTATGGAGATAGGGATTCTCGGGCGTGCCAATTTTATTTCTTAACCGCTTGACATGGACATCCACCGTTCGTTCATCACCGTAAAACTGGTAGCCCCACACCCGCTCAAGCAACTGCTCCCTTGTAAATACCTGGCGCGGATGCTGAGCAAAAAAAGCGAGCAGGTCAAATTCTTTTGGTGTCAGATTAGGCACCGGGGCGCCATCGAACATCACTTCCCTCGTATCCTTCTCTATCCGGAAATGCCGGGTCTGCAGCGTATTTTTGTTCCCGCCGTCACTGCCGGCCTTCTGGTACCTTCTGGCCACCGCTTTTATTCGTGCCATCAGCGCCAGCGGGCTGAACGGCTTGGTTACATAGTCATCTGCACCCATTTCAAGTCCAAGGACCTGGTCGGACTCGCTGTCTTTAGCCGTCAGCATGATGATCGGTACTTCACTGTTTTCCTTCCTGATTTTCCGGCAAAGGGAAACCCCGTCCATACCCGGCAGCATCCAGTCCACAATGAGCAGGTCCCATCCGCCATTCCTGAACTCTGTATAGCCGGAAAGCCCGTCATGCACAAATTTCCCCGTTATTCCTTCCTTTAAAAAGAACATTTCAATCATTTCACATACACTTTCATTATCTTCGATCACAAGAATTTTCATGGTATCTTCCCACCCAATCAGACTTACTTGGTTTTTAATAATAGCCGGGGGCTGCCGGCATCAGGCTGCTTGCCTGCTTTTCACAATTAGATACACATACAGAAGAATGGAAACCAACACCGAGACAGCCGAAGTGATATAGATGCTTGGATAGCCCCAAATGTGGCCTATCTGGCCAAATGTAATGGCACCGATCCCCACACCAAGGTCAAAGGAGGAAAAGAACGTCGCATTTGCCATCCCCTTTCGGTTGCGCGGCGCCTCCTCCACAGCCCAAGCCTGCAGGGCGGGCTGGAGCGAACCAAAACCAAGTCCATACAGGGCAGCGGCAAGATAAAGAACTCCGCTGTTTGGCAGCCATGCAAGGAGGAGCATCGCGGCCAAAATCAATCCTGCTCCGGGGATGAACACCGCCTGATGCCCTTTGCGGTCATACAGTTGGCCGGCAAAAGTCCGGGAAAGCATCAGGAAAATAGCAAACATCAGGAAATACCATTGAATTCCGGCCACCTCTTTCTGTTCCGCATACAGGGGAAGAAAGGCGGCAATCCCGCCAAATGTAACCGTGATAAAAAACAGGAGCATGGAAGGCTTCAGTGCGGTTTTTTCGTAAAAATCCCATTTAACGTTTGCAGCCTTCTCCGCCTTCCCTTCCACTTTCTTGTAAGTGATTTTCGAAGCCATAAGCAGAGCGGCAAGTCCAAGCCCGGAACAAATGAAAAACAGCTCCCGAAATGTGAGAACGCCCACAAGCCCAAGTCCTAGCGAAGGACCGATGGCCAGGGCAATATTTCCCGAGAGCCCATAATAGCCCATCCCTTCTCCGCGCCGTTTTGCGGGAATCAGATCGGTCGCAATGGTACCCGAGGCGGTCGTGGAGAACCCCCAGCCAATCCCCTGCACAATCCTTAATGCAAACAGGAGGAACATGCCTGCTGCAAATCCGAATGATCCGACAGACAGCACGAAAATGGCGAGCCCCGCCAAATAGACACTTCCCCTGCCTCTTGATTCAAGCGCATGCCCGGCATATGGACGGATTAACAGGGCGGAAAAGGTGAATATCCCGACAACAAGTCCGATCAGCTGGTCATTTCCGCCAAGATGTTCGACAAAAAGTGGAATGGTCGGCAAAGTCATTTGAAAGCCAAGGAAAATGAAAAAATTGGCCAGGCATATCAGGATGAAGTCCTTGCTCCAAATTCTTTCCTTTTGCCCCACTTGCTTTTTCTGTTTCACCAACTGTTCACCCATCATAAACCTTCTCTCTTAAGTTATGGCTTTCCCTGAAACGAAATCAGTAAACAGCCAGCTTGAATACAGTCAGGAACACGCCGATTATAAAACCGCATAATGCTCCGTTTACCCGAATCCACTGCAAATCTTTGCCAACATTGTTTTCCAGCATCGCTATCAAGGTTTTTGTATCCAGCTTATCAAGGTTTTCCTTAACCAGCATGCCGATTTTGGAGTGGTTCTTTTCAATCGCTCCCGCTGTCTGTTTATGGATCCAGGCCTCGATCTTCGCTGTCTTTTCAGCATCTGATTCAATCTCATCCAATAAACGGATTATAACCGGTACAATTTGGGATTCCACAAATCCTTCTTCCCGGAACATCTGCAAAATGCGTTCTTGCGCTTGTTCCAGCAGGCCGCTGATTTGTTCATTCAATTCCATTTCTTCTACCAGCTTATTCTTCCACCCATTGATTTCTTCCATAAGCTGCTCCCTGTTTTCAAGGCCGGAGAGTTCTTTTCTGATCCAGTCCAGGATTAATGCCCGATAGCGATTGTCAGGCTGGCTGACATTCCGGATCCTGTTCAAAATGAACGCTTGCATGATTTGGCCCATTTTATCCTCATTCACCAAGGAACTGAAGGATTGGATGGCGAACTTCAGGAGTCCGTCCGCTTCAGTGGTTTCAATCAGCTGTTTTCCGAGCCGGCCCATGGTCTGCTTTGCTTCCCTTGTTGCAGCCCACTTCCCTGTCTCTTGCAGAACATAGTCGAAAGCAGCTTCTTCGTACCGGCGGGACAGGATTGCCGCTGCTGCTGCCTTCAGGATCCGGTCCGCCCTTACGGAAGAGAGGTAGCCTTTCAGCTCCTTTTCTATAAAAGGTGCTAATTTCTGCAGGTCGATTCTCTCAACTGTCTCAAGCAGCAGCCGGTGGATCGCTTTTTTGACTTGCTCTGTCTGAAGTTCGCGCCGGATGATTCCAAACAATTTGTCCGTAATGCGAATCTGCTTAATTTTGTCCAGGATGCTGGCCATGGTCAGCCACTCCTCTTCAAGCATCCGGATCAGAGATTTTGTCAGCTTTTCCCGATTTCTCGGAAGCAAGGCAGTGTGCGGAATAGGCAATCCCAGCGGGTGGCGAAAAAGGGCGGTGACAGCAAACCAGTCAGCCAGTCCGCCGACAAGCCCCGCTTCAAATCCTCCCTGTAAAAGCCTTCCCCATAGATGCTCCTGAAAAGGAATGGTCAGCAAAAAGCCGGCCGCCATCACTGCAAGTGAAATACCAGCTAAATATCTTGATTTTTTTTCTTTTTTCACTATAACTCTCCCTCAGGTCAAAATCATTTCAAGTAATTATATTATTGTACAGATTTCCTTCTTTTTCAAACAGCGAACCTTATTTCCTCCTTTATTTTTACAATTGACAGAGCACCTGCTATAAATCTGTGCCTCTTTCCCTGTTGAAAAGATAAATCAATCTATGGGAGGTTTTCTTTTAAGTATGATAGGGTATAAAAAACAGGATATATACATATAACAGCAGACTCAATATAAAAGGGGTAAGGGGAATGGGGATTTTAATTGTCGATGATAACCAGGTTAATCTGTTTGTCATTGAAAAAATCTTAAACCGGGCAGGGTATAATGATTATAAATCGTTCAAATCCGCAATGGAGTTGTTCGATTACCTGCAAATAGACCATCCAACCCCGGTTGAAAAACCGGTTGATTTAATTTTAATGGATATCATGATGCCCGAAATCGACGGCATTGAAGCATGCCGGAGGATACAGGAAACACCACATTTAAAAGACATACCGATCATTTTCGTGACAGCGCTTGAGGACTCAAACAAAGTTGCCGAAGCTTTGGATGTCGGGGGGCTTGATTATGTGATGAAGCCCATCAATAAGACAGAACTGCTTGCACGCATGCGTGTGGTGCTGCGCTTAAAAGCAGAGAAAGACTGGCATAAAAAGCAGGATGAGAAAATCCGCAATGAACTGGAATTATCCATGCAGGTTCAAACAAGCATGCTAAGCGAGCCCATCCTTCATGACCATATCCTGATGAAAGCTTCCTACTTGCCGGCCAATACACTTGCAGGAGATATGTACTATTGGTACAGGATTGACAAGCACAGGTATGCGGCCATCATCCTTGATATGATGGGGCATGGAATCTCAGCCTCACTTGTCTGCATGTTCATTTCTTCCGTGCTGCGTGATTCCATCCACAGCTGTTCTGACCCTGAATATGTGATGGATGAACTGAACCGCTGGATGCATACCCTCAATTCACGCAACCACCACATTCCTTATTATTTCACCGCAATCTATACCGTGATTGATACGCAGAAAAAAACGGTAGAATACGTCAACGCGGGACATCCAGCCGGCTTCGCCCTTATCGATGGCAAGGAAGTTGTCGCCCTTTCTGACCGTACCTGTGCCGTGGGGTTTTTCGAGCAAATTCAGGTTCGGAAAACAACACTTTCTTATCAACACACTCTTCAGCTGCTTCTGTTTACGGATGGAGTTGAGGAGGCAGTCGCCAGGCATGGACAGGAAAGCGGCTTTTTGGAAGCTGCCGCCTCTTCCCTCCTCCCAGCCGAAGGGGAACCCATTGATTGCATCCTGACCAGAGAGCATCAAACACACGCCTCCGATGATATGTGCGTTGTGCTCATCCAGGCAGGAAACCATCTCACAGAAAACCTATGATACATACAAAAAACGCTTGGAACCTTCCAAGCGTTTTTGCCATTAGATGAACAGGAGGAGGCTTAATGCCATTACAGCCATCCCGCCAATCAGGCCGTAAATGGAAATATGGGCCTCATCGTATTTCTTTGCGGCAGGCAACAATTCGTCAAGAGAAATGAATATCATGATCCCTGCTACGGCGGCAAAGATAATCCCAAACATGACGTCATTCAGGAAGGGCATCAAGAACAGGAAGGCAACCAGTGCCCCAATTGGCTCCGACAGCCCTGACAGGAAGGAAAGCTTGAATGCTTTTTTCTTGTCGCCCGTTGCGTAATACACCGGGACAGAAACAGCAATCCCCTCGGGAATATTGTGGATGGCAATGGCGATGGCGATGGCGACGCCAAGCGCAGGATCCTGGAGGGCGGATGTAAACGTGGCGATGCCCTCAGGAAAGTTATGGATTCCTATGGCCAAAGCTGTGAACGTGCCCATCTTCAGCAATGCCGGGTCATTGGCTGCCTGGCCCTTATTCATATCCTCCACTTTCTTTAATTCATGCGGATTGCTCTGTTTGGGAATGAATTTATCGATCAGCGCGATTAACAGCATCCCGCCGAAAAAACCTCCCACCGTCCACCAGTTTCCCGGAACTTCCCCTAAGGCCCCGGTCAGTGCCTCACGAGCCTTCACGAATATCTCCACCATCGAAACGTAAATCATGACCCCCGCAGAAAACCCAAGGGCTAGCGATAAGAATTTTGTATTTGTCCTTGATGTAAAGAAAGCAAGAAGGCTGCCAATCCCTGTAGCCAAACCAGCCATTAAAGTCAGCCCGAAGGCAAACAAGATGTTCTCCGTCACTGGATTTCCACCCCTATATTTAATATCAAATTTTTGATTCTGGTTCATTTTATGCACGAAACTAAGAAAGTTTCCTATAGGAAACATTTTAACCATTGGCTAACATTGCGTCAATCATTAAAAAATTTCGGCAACAAGGGGTGAGGACTTATTTTTATGATGGTTCCATACATTTAAAATTATTTTGCACTTAAAAGAAAAGAGCGTGAAACAAGTTGTTTCACGCTCTTTTCAGCTTTTCTGCAAGTGCTGTTCACTTTTTATGATAAATCTTTTCTGCAGGAAAAAAATCATTAAAGGATCCTGCCATCTCCGGCCGGATCGCTTCCTTGCTTCCGAGGCCCAGGAAACCGCCGGAAGCGAGGCTTTCACCGAAAAGGTCCATCACTTTTGCCTGAAGAACGGGATTGAAATAAATCAATACATTACGGCAAATGATCACATGAAACTCATTAAAGGATCCGTCTGTGACAAGGTTATGCTGCGCGAACATAATACCTTTCAACAGTTCAGGATCAAAGTAGGCGAACTGGCTGTCCGTCTGGTAATATTCCGAAAAAGAACTTTTTCCGCCTGCCTGGATGTAGTTTTTCGTATATAATTGCATTTTTGTCAGGGGGATGATCCCTTTCTCAGCCCTTTGCAAGACCATTTCATTCATGTCGGTGGCATAAATTTTCGCCCGCGGGCCAAGTCCTTCTTCTTTGAGTAAAACGGCCATCGAGTATGCCTCTTCCCCGGTAGAGCAGCCGGCATGCCATATCCTGATTTCAGGAAGGCTGTGAAGCTGTGGGACCACTTTCTCGCGGAAAGCCTTAAAGAAGGAAGGGTCCCTGAACATCTCTGTAACATTAATGGAAAAGTCCTGCAGCAGCTTCTTCAACGTTGTTTCGTCTTCTATCACTTTTTCAGTCAGTCGGCAAATTCCGGGAAGCTGTTCCAGACGGAGCCTGTTTTGAACACGCCTTAAAATGGACGATTTCATATACTGCCTGAAATCGAATCCTGACAAGCGATAGACTGCAGTAAGCAATAACTCTAACTCCAATTCTTCCTTATCCATAAGATTTCCTCTTTTACTCCTTGGTGATCCAGACTCTCATGACAGATAAAAGCTGGTCCAGCTTAAGCGGTTTGCTGACATAGTCGGAGGCGCCTGCTTCAAGGCATTTTTCCCGATCGCCTTTCATTGCCTTTGCTGTCAAGGCGATAATTGGGATGTCTTCCCCTTTTTCCAGCCCGCGTATCTTCTTCATAGCCGTATATCCGTCCATAACCGGCATCATGATATCCATGAGAATGATATCAACCTGATCTGCCTGACTTAATAGATCGAGGCACTCCGATCCGTTCTCTGCAGTCAATATGTTCATGCCTTCTTTTTTGAGGGCATTGGTCAGCGCGTAAATATTCCGGCGGTCATCATCAACTACTACCACCGTTTTACCGGCCAAAAGGCTGACTGCCTCAACTTCCGGTCCAGCTTCGCCGGCATCGGGGATGGTTTGTTCGTCTGCCGAGGGTCCAGGTGCCATTTCCACAGCCGGGGCCACTTCCTCGTTCACCGGGATGTACGGGTATTCACTTTCTTCCGGAAGGCCATCAGGCAAGCTTGGGATATAAAGGGTAAAGGTACTTCCTTTTCCCTCTTCGCTTTCCACTTGAACAATGCCCCCGAGAAGCCGTGCGAATTCCCTTGAAATAGATAAGCCGAGCCCCGTACCGCCGTATTTTCTCATCGTAGTGCCATCGCCTTGGTGGAAAGGATCAAAAATCATTCTTTGCTTGGACTGACTGATGCCAATTCCGGTATCCGCTACAGACACTTTCAGCCAGTCATTTCTCTCCGTCCATTTTGGCAGTCTTTGAAGCTCTGATAGGCCAGGGCGTTCAACATTTACCTTCACCGACCCTTCTTCGGTGAACTTAAAGGCATTGGAAAGCAGGTTCTTGACAATTTGCTGGAGCCGCTGTTCATCTGTATGGAAAACGTCGGGCAAATCCTCGCCAGTGCTTACAGTAAATTCAAGATTTTTGTGTGAAGCCAGATGGGCAAACAGCTGACCGATTCGATTGCCGAAATCCCTAATATTCACCTCATCAAATGAAACATCCAGCTTTCCGACTTCTACTTTTGAAAGATCGAGGATATCGTTGATTAGTTCAAGAAGGTCCTGGCCGGAAGAATGAATAACCCTGGTAAATTCCTTCTGTTCTTCGGTAAGTGCCTCTTCTTCGTCTTCCGTCAGCATTTCCGACAACAAGAGGATGCTGTTTAATGGCGTTCTCAGTTCATGGGACATATTCGCAAGGAACTCGGACTTATAGTTAGAGCTCAATTGAAGCTGGCGCGCTTGTTCTTCAAGTTCTGTCTTTGCTTTCTGAAGCTCTGCCGATTTTTCTTCGGCATCCCTTGATCGCTCTTCAAGCTGCTCATTGATCATGCGCAGCTCTTCAGCCTGCGTCTGCAGTTCTTCGGACTGGGCCTGAAGCTCTTCAGACTGGGATTGAAGTTCTTCCGTCTGCGCCTGTGACTCAAGCAGCAGCCTTTCGACCTCCATCCTTCCAAGGATATTGGTCACCGCAATCCCCAAGGTTTCCAGCACCTTTTCAATCAAGGCTTTTTCAGGCTTGGTGAAGTGCCTCAAGGCGGCCAGTTCCACAACAGCCACCACTTCATCCTTCACGATGACCGGTGAAATCAGGATGCAGGCTGGCACCGCTTCTCCGAAAGCTGTTTTGACAGGTGTGAAGTTCCCTGGCACCTCCTCAAGATAGATGCTTCTGCCATCACGGGCACATTGCCCCACAAGGCCTTCCCTCTCCGGGATGGTTCCCCTTGCCGGTGTTTCACCGCTGTCTGCATAGGATGAGATTTTTTTAAGAATCGTACCGCTCCTGTCGCCATCCATCAGGTAAAAGGCACCAAGACTTGCACCGGATAGAGGAGCGAGCTTGGCCAGGAAGCCTTCAGCCAGTGATTCAACCTCCGTGCTTTTATGGTAGAGATTGATAATCTCGGCGGACTGAGTCTGAATCCAGTTCTGCTCCGCTATTTCAGCCGTATATTTCTTTTCCTGTGCATGGTAATTTTCAAGAGACGCCGCCATCATGTTAAAGGATGAAGCGATTTGCCCGATTTCATCATTGGTTTCCTGCTTCAGGCGCGGGATTTCTGAAAGATTATCATAATCAATCGCCCTAATTCCCTCTGTAATGCTGATAAGGCTGCGGTTGGTACTCCTGATCACCCACAGAGTGGCAGCAGAAATCAGGATGATGGCCGCCGCCACCGCTGTCACGAGCGAGGCGATAAGCTGGCTGTAGGCTTCATTGGAGGATTCCAATGCCTCGCCTATCAAGCCTTCCTGATAATCCCTGAAGCTGTTGAGCCTTTCGAACAGCTGGCTGCGTGCAGCATTTTCAGCATTATAGATGGCCATCATCTCATCCGGTGAAGCCCCTGCGGACAATCCGGCAAGAATTCTGATCTCCATGGCGGCAAAGCTTTCATACCCTGCCTTCACTTCCCTTAATAACCTCTTTGACTGGTTTTTGTTCAGCATGCCTTCAAGCTCGGAAATATTTTCACGGATATTGCTTGACAGACCATTTACATCCGTAGCTGTAAGTGCTCCGCTTCCTTCCTCACCTTGCATCAGCGCCTGAAGGATCCTCCTGTCCGATTGAAAAATATCCTGCCTGATTTCCATTGCCCGGTTGACTTTGTCATAGCGGTCCTGGACAATTTCGAGCATATTGGATTTGATGGTGCTCGTCAGGGCCAATATGACAAAAAGCAATACAAATAAAAAGAAGATGGTCAGCCCCAAAGCAATAAACTGTTTCTTTTTAAAAGCCACTTGCATCTGCCTGCTTTCTATAAGAATTTAACATTTTCATTCCGTTAATCATAAAAACTTTCACAACCATGCAACTATACCATAAAAGGAAGGCCAGCGTCGCTCCTATGCGAGGAATATGGCTCCATATATCATAGCACCGCCAATAACATATGCAGGATGGACTTTTAGTTTTTCCATTAGTATATAGCTGAGCCCTCCAATGAAAATCGTCTGCCATGCTCCTGTGCCTTTATAGGAAGAAAAAAAGAAATCATAAGTCATCACTCCGAGCAGGACCGCAATGACCGGCCTTATAACGATTGTCAGCCGCTTTACCTTCGGCGAGTCCTTATATTTCATCAGCAATCCCAGCAGACCAATCATCAGGATCAGCGATGGAGCTACAGTAGCAAAAACCCCTGTTGCCGCTCCAAGGATTCCGGCTTGTTCATAGCCAATATAACCAGCCATTTTCGTGGCAATCGGGCCGGGAAGCGCATTCCCAAGAGCCAGCACTTCACTGAATTCCTTTACGGTGAGCCAGCCGTAACGGCCGACTACTTCATTTTCAATCAGCGGAATCGAGGCCGGTCCCCCTCCATAGCCAAGGATTCCGGGAATGAAAAACGCCCAAAAAATTTTCAAATAAATCATGACTCACTCTTCCTCTTCCCGGCTGCATTTCCTCTTATAAGAAGAGCTCCCGCAAGCAAAACAAAAATAAGGATGGCTGGATGAAGCCCCATAGGCTCAAGGAGCGCAAAACTGCACATAATGAACACGGCAGTCCATTTCCAGCCAAGTTTTGACTGGCCAGATTTTTTGACAAAATCCCATGTAAGCGCGCCAAGCATCACGGCGACCACGGGAACCACCGCTTCGGTCATCCCATGCACCCAGGGCTCATCTTTATAGGCATTCAGGCTGGTTAACAGCAAGACCATCATGATGATGGTCGGCACGATGGATGCTGCCAGAGCATTGAGCATCCCTGGCAGCCCTCCGACACGATAGCCGATATATCCCGCCATTTTAGTGGCAATCGGGCCGGGAAGCGCATTTCCAAGAGCGAGAACATCACTGAACTCATCCGAATTCATCCATTTATATTTGTCCACCACTTCTTTATGTACCAACGGAATGGAAGAAGGACCGCCTCCATAGCCAAGCAGGCCCACCCGAAGAAAAGCCATGAAAATATCCCTTTGCCTCATAGAAACACCTCTTCTGTATCAATCTGTTCACTTCCTCCCTATTCTATCGGATATAATCCTCAAATTAAACGAATTTGCCGGACTCACCTATAATTCTTCTCTCCACCCTTTTCCAAAACCACCTAAAATAGTAAAATATTTATATATATTGAATCTTTTCCTTATTTTTCCCCGTATTAAGATTATCAGATAAGAAGGAGGGCAGGAAGACGGGGAGGCTTTGGGGCTCAAAAGAAAGAGCAAAGGAAGATGAAGGATGCATCTATTTGGAATGCCTTTGGAAACCATTTACTTTTATGCACTGGTGGTTGCAGGAGCCCTTACGATCCTGTATTTATTATTCGGCGATTTGCTCGGCGCCATGTTTGAGGGGTTCATCAACCCTACACTGATTTTTTCTTTCGTTACTTTGTTCTCGGCCATAGGCTATCTGGCTGAGAAGCTCACCTCTTTCCACAGCATCCTGATAGCCGCTGTTTCAGCAGTCATTTCGTTTATTTTAGTCGCGTTATTGAACATTTTTGTCCTCATCCCGCTTTCAAAGGCTGAAGAATCGCTTGTATATAGAGAAAGCGACTTAAGAGGCCGAACTGGCATTGTTATTACAGCTGTACCAGAAGACGGATTTGGCGAGGTGCTGATTGACAGCATCAGCGGCCGGATTTCCAAGCCTGCAGCAAGCTTCAATAAAAAACCGATTGCCAATGGACAAAAAGTACTGGTCATCGATGTCGCCGATGGGGTGCTCGAAGTCGGCCTTTACGAAGAAATGGAAAGTTTAATTTAGGGGGAATGTTGAATGGAACTAGTCTGGATTGTAGGAGCTTTTGTCCTTTTCCTGATTCTCGCATTGATTGCCGTTTTTATCACAAAGTACAAAACAGCAGGACCTGATGAAGCATTGATTGTGACAGGGAGCTTCCTTGGCAGCAAGAACGTCCATGTCGACGAAGCCGGGAATAAAATTAAAATCATCAGGGGCGGCGGCGCCTTTATCTTCCCTGTGTTCCAGCAATCCCGCCCGTTGAGCCTGCTATCGAGCAAGCTGGAAGTGACCACTCCGGAAGTATATACCGAGCAGGGGGTTCCCGTCATGGCCGACGGAACGGCCATCATCAAAATCGGCGGTTCCATTAGCGAAATTGCGACGGCGGCCGAGCAGTTCCTCGGCAAAACAAAGGCTGACCGTGAAAATGAAGCAAAAGAAGTGCTCGAAGGCCATCTCCGTTCGATTCTTGGTTCCATGACTGTTGAAGAGATTTATAAGAACCGCGATAAATTCTCCCAGGAGGTACAGCGTGTTGCCTCCCAGGATCTCGCCAAGATGGGACTTGTCATCGTGTCTTTTACCATAAAGGAAGTGCGCGATAAAAACGGCTACCTTGATTCCCTCGGAAAACCGCGGATTGCCCAAGTCAAACGGGATGCAGATATCGCGACGGCAGAAGCGGACAAAGAAACCCGCATTAAAAGGGCGGAAGCCGATAAAGATGCCAAAAAGGCGGAGTACGAGCGGGCGACGGAAATTGCGGAAGCCGAAAAGGTAAACCAGCTAAAGATTGCCGAATACCGCCGTGAACAGGATATCGCCAAGGCCCGGGCAGACCAGGCCTATGACCTTGAGACAGCTCGTTCCAAGCAGGAAGTGACAGAGCAGGAAATGCAGGTTAAAATCATCGAGCGCCAAAAGCAGATTGAACTGGAAGAGAAAGAAATCCTCCGCCGGGAGCGCCAATATGACTCCGAGGTCAAGAAAAAGGCGGATGCAGACCGCTACGCTGTCGAACAGTCGGCATCTGCCCAGAAAATGCGGGAAATGGCCGAAGCGGATGCAAATAAATACCGGATTGAAGCAATGGCCAGCGCCGAAGCAGAAAGAGTGCGGATGGACGGCTTGGCAAAAGCGGAAGCACAAAGAGCGCAAGGTGAATCGGAAGCGGAAATTATCCGCCTGAAGGGACTTGCTGAAGCCCAGGCCAAGGAGAAGATCGCTGAAGCGTTCGAAATGTTCGGCCAGGCTGCGACACTCGACATGATTCTGAAGATGCTTCCTGAATACGCCAAGCAGATTGCGGCTCCATTGGGGAACATTGAGAAGATCACTGTCGTTGATACCGGCGGCAGCGGTGCAAACGGCGGCGCCAATAAGGTGACGGGATACGCAACCAACCTGATGGCCGGCCTCCAGGAGAGCCTGAAAGCTTCCTCCGGCATCGATGTTAAGGAACTGATTGAGAATTTCTCCGGAAAAAGTGCTGTAAGGAACCCGATTGACTGGCCGTCAAGAGAATACACGAACAGTTCATTGCCAACAGAAACCACGCCTGTAAAACAAGATTAGACAATTAGATAAGTTGAATGAGCTGCCGACCTGATCGGCAGCTTTCAGTTTATATTGGAGAATTTCTCCAGGTCGGTATTTTCCCCAACCACGAAAAGCACATCGTCCATTTTAAGCGTTTCTTCGGGCCCGGGCGCGATATTAATTTTATCCTTTTCCTTTATCGCCACAACAATGACATTATGGTCAGCCCGCAAATCCAGGTCCTTGAGGGTCTTTCCTTCCATGCTTTTCGGTACCTTGATCTCCTCTATGCTGTAATCATCGGCAAACTCAATAAAGTTGAGGACATTTGGAGAGGCCATCAGCTGGTGGGCGAGCCTTTCTCCCATATCCTTCTCCGGAAAAATCACCTTGTCGGCCCCAATCTTCGACAGTACCTGGCCGTGATGCTTATTCAGGGCCTTGGCGACCACATTGTTTACGCCCAATTCTTTCAGCAGCAGCACAGTCAGTATGCTCGATTGGATGTCATCACCAATGGCAACAATCACGGTGTCAAAATTGCGGATGCCCACTTCTTTCATCGTTGCTTCATCCGTCGAGTCGCCAATCACGGCATACGTCACGCTGTTTTTATAATCTTCGATTTGTTCCTCATTTCTATCGATGGCAAGGACCTCATTCCCGGCATTATAAAGTGTAGCCGCTACACTCGAGCCAAACCGGCCCATGCCAATTACGGCATACTGCTTTTTCATGGCCGTTTCCTCCTATGATCTTTTCATTCCCAGCCTCAAGGCAGGAAAGCAGTTGTATCACTTATGTTCTTACCTCTTTTCGGAGAATTGTAATCATACTCCCCCAATAGCTTGGTAGAAAGGCTGTGAATTTTAGATGAATTCAATAGCGCATATACGTGAAGTATGGAAGCACAAGGGCAATGCATGCTAATATAAACACGATCACCGCCCCCCCTTTATTTTTCTGTTTCCATAATGACCATGCGAATCCCGAGGTGTACAGAAAGACCATGGGTACACAACCCCAAATAAAGAAGTTTAAAGCAGCATCCATCTTAATCCCTTATCCCCTCGTATGTTGGTATTTTCGGCTGTCTGCCGAACTCCCCAAAACGTAGCTTAACATCGACTTCAATATCCATGCGCGGGTAGGTTTTCATCCAGTCGAACGCCATATACTCCTTCAGGGTTCTGAATTCCTTCCTGGCATAGAGGGACCAGCCAAAAGGCTCTGCCTTGTACTCTTCCTGCGTTTTGTTCACTACATCCTTTACCTGAGCTGCAATTTCTTTTTCAAGGTAACGGCGGATCTTATCTATTTTCTTTTTATTTTCCGCGGGGTTTTCCATGCCCGGGTCACTCATCACCTCCGCCACGAGCGGGAGAGTGACACGTATTTTTGGTGGCTGTTTATTCAAGTCCAAGTGAACATCGCTATCCTTTACCTTTTTTAGTCTAATCGCCATTTGATACCCTTCCATAAATGGATCCGGATAGGTGCTGAGAATATCGGTAGCTTCAAATGCCCTATTAATCAACATGACAATCCTATTCTCCACACCGGTGAAGGTTCCAATCATTTGACCTTCGAGAAACACCGCGGCACCAAGAAATTGGGCATTATTTGTTTCCCCTTCAAATTTCATTTCACCCGCAAGAACATTATTTTCATTCGCGCGAAACTTGTCTTTATCCTTTTTAACTTCAGTTGTCACATACATTCCAAGAAATAAATTGGCGTCTTCTTCCGTAATCCTAAAAAAGTGGTGAAGCTGGGAGTCCGGGATCAGTCCTGTCTCAATTCCGCGATTCACCATGTTTTCATAAAATTTATGAGGCCGCGTAAGCATCGTCGGTTTGTTATTGGTGAAAAAATCCGAGGCCCTTTCCTTGCTGACCATTAAATAGGCATTTCGCTTGATTTCGCGGTCTTTGCTGGCATTATAAAGGAAACGGATAAAGTCCTTTTCCCTGGCAAGTTCCTCCGAAACGACAAGAACCTGAAGCAGGTCATAGGAGATTTCCCTTGCAATCACAGCATTGGCTGTATTCCTGACAGAAATCAAATCCGAAGAACGGATGGTAATGGTCTGCATGCTGGGCTCCTGGCTCCCTCCGCCCTGCTGGGATATTCCTGCTTCTGCATTGGCGATAAGATAGGTAACTTCGATTTTCCCGCTCGCCTCGGCTTTGTCCATGCCCATGCCAATCACAAACACTTTTTTATCAAGACCCGTCTGGTCCCAGCAGCCAGGCAAAATAAAGAGTGCTGCAAGCATGATGACGATATTAATGATTTTTAGTAGATGTCCCATTCCTGAAGTCCCCCCTTAGTTTGGCAGCCAGCCACATGAAGCAGGGTGATAGAAAGAATATAGGGCTCAGCCATGTCAAAAGCAGTTCTCTTAATTGAGGGATCCTGTAAACCGATATGGTCGAAGCATTACCCAGTGCAACGATTAGAACAGCCATCAGCGGAACGAGGTACTCAAAGTCCTTGATTTTAAATATCCCGCCGAACAAGACCACCACCAAGTACAAATAAACGGAAAAGCGTATAAACGCGGCAACCAGCCAAAAAGGAAGGAAAATACTCTCCACATTTGTTAAAAACCCTATAGAAATATAGCGGATTGTTTCATGAAATGGATATTTCAGCACTTCAATTGATGTAAAATCAAAAAGCATGACAAACAGGACAAGTGAGACGGTGATTTCAACTGCCCCTATCCCAAAGCCGATCAGTGTCCCCCGCTTATATTCCTTGAAAGTGCCGACGAGGGGAGCAATCAGGGCAAGGAAAAAAATGTCGGCAAAAATGGAAAGATTGCTGCCAGCTGTTTTGACAATTTCCCCTATCCCCGGCCCCCAAAGCGGAAAAATCAGTTCGGGTATTCCCTGGATGAATGTGATCCCCAAGGCAACAAGGAGGGTGACCTTAATGTAGAAATATGCGAGCCAAGCTGTGCTGCCAATATGCTCAATCCCCCTTTTTGCCCCATAGGCACAGACTATAAACAAGACAACGTAAATGGCAATCAGCGGTGTTCTTGAAAAATACATTGTCCCGATGATGTCTACATATCTCTCGGAGTCAACAACCACAAAGCTGAATCCTATAGCAAGCAGGACTAACGAGAACAAGTTTCCGAGAACTTTGCCAAACAGATGAAGGTTGACTTCATGAAGATTTTTTCCCTTATGGGCCGACATCACTTTTAGCAGCAGAAGAATGGGAATGATGGAGAGAAGGGTCATAAGCAAGAGTGAAATCCAGGCAGAGTTTCTGGCTGTGCTGTACAATATGCTGGGAGTATCATCCGAAAGCTTGCTCCCAATTGTCAATCCAATGATCGCGACATATTCCCTGATGCCAATCTTCCCTTTGGTTTGTTTCATTTCACTGCTCCATTGCCTTTTTTATTGATATCGACTGGTTTTAAGTATCCCGGCCGCAGGGATTCCTGTGTCAATAGCTTACGGAAAATAGTATCCTTTGAAGATACATAGTGGGGGGACATAGGTGCAAGAAATGGCACCCCAAACGACTTTAAGGATACAAAATAATACATTCCCAAAGTAAATAAAGTTGTCATTCCATAAATGCCGAACAGTCCGGCAGAAAAGATAAACATGAACCTGATGATCCTTAGGGCAAAATTCAAGCTAATATCACTGATTGTAAAAGAACTCAGACCACTGAGCGCAACCACAATAATAACGATGGGGCTGATGATGTTTGCCTCTACAGCAGCCTGTCCAAGAATAAGGGCGCCTACAATTCCAATCGTGGGTCCCATGGGATTTGGCACCCTCAGTCCTGCTTCACGGATGAGCTCGAACGCAATTTCCATAAGCAAAATTTCAATTAGAACCGGAAACGGTACCTTCTCCCTTGTTCCGGCAATGGCCAAAAGAAGATCAGCCGGAATCATTTCAGCATGATAGGTGGTGACCGCAATGTAGATGGCTGAGATAAAAATGGTTATGAACATCGCAATCATCCGCAGCACTCTAATAAAATTGCCGAAAAAGAATCTCAGGTAATGATCCTCGGGAGTATGGAAAAACGACCAGAAAGTGGCCGGAAGAATCAGGCTGTCCGGGGAATTATCCATAATCAGGACGATATGCCCGTCCTCGATAAATGATGCAGCCCGGTCCGGTCTTTCAGACAGGAGCACACTGGGAAACAGCGAAAATTTTCGTTCTTCTATATATTGCTCCAGAAGAGACAGGTTTTGAATCGCATCGGCATTCAGATTGTTCAGCCGCCCCTTAATATTTTCCACAAGCTGGTTATCAGCCAAATTCCGGATGTATAAAATAAACACGTCGTTTTTTGAGCGCTTCCCAATCGTTACAGTCTCGGCGACTAAGGCTTCGTTTTTTATCCGCTTCCGGAGGAGTGACAAATTTACGATCGCCTTTTCAGTAAAGGCTTCCTTAGGGCCTTTTATAAGCACCTCTGTCTCAGCCGATTCGACCGACCGGCCCTGGAAGTTGGCACATTCAAACGCGTAGGCAGCAGGCTTTCCCTCGAGAAAAATCACAGCGTTGCCTCTGTTGACATTCTCGACAACTTCTTGTATTTGCGTGACGGCCGTTACATTCTGTGTATAAATGATTTCTTCAATCCCTGCATCAGGGTCCTTATTGAGCAGCAGTGGACGCAGGGCACTGTCCTCGATCGTTCTGACGTCCGTGATGGAACTGATGAAAAAGACAGCGGCTTTCCGCCCCTTTCCTCCCAGTTTGATTTCCCTGACCTTCACATCACGGTTATCGGGAATGCGATAGATTTTTTTCATCAAGTCGATATTTTCGTCAATGAGCCACGAGATGGTCTGCTCTTTCCAGCTGCTTTGTTCTTCAAGTGTATTCCTTGATTCCACAGGCTTTATTTTCTTCTTGCTTCGCGCGATTTTATTGAGGAAATTAAACATGGCCGCCCCACCTCCGTTCCATGCAGAATCAAAATTTGGTATACAGTTAGATATTTACCAAATCCTTCTTTTTTATGAAAATAAAAAAGAGGCTGATGACAGCCTCCTATTTGTTAACCCCTTATCTCCAGCTTTTGCTGAACAAGGTTTTGAACCCTAAATATAACAAGGCGAACACGAAAATAATGATAACAAGGACAGCGACAACTTCAAAGAAAGAGACCAGGCCGGCGCCTAGCAAGGCAACACCTGAAGCGGTTAATTTCAGCAGGGCAAAGCCTGCCAGAATACACGCAAAGAATAGCAGCGCAGTGTTAAACATTTTCATCCCTCCTTGCTTCACACTATGCCAAAGCCCCCGGGTGGGTTTGGACATTGGCCCAAGCTGGAGGAATCTTTCCGTTTCCATTTTATGTTTGCTGGCGATACTGAACAATAAAGAAAAAAGGGGATGGTTCACTTGCCACAGCATCTTTATATCCGGTTCATCAGGCTGCCGCTGCTTTTGAGGATTCTCCTCATTACTTCCCTGTTAATCTGCTTGTTCGGACTGTTCATCCATTTGATTGAACCGGAAAATTTTCCGACCGTCTTCGATGGGGTCTGGTGGGCGATCATTACCGCCTCGACGGTGGGATACGGGGACTATGTTCCTTTGACAATGGCCGGCAGGCTGGCCGGAATTGTCCTCCTGTTTATCGGGGCAGGTTTTCTTTCGACTTATTTTATTACCCTTTCCACTGCTGCTGTCACGAAACAGGAAGAGTATATTAAGGGCGGGGCCGACTACAAAGGGAATGGGCATTTGGTGGTGATCGGCTGGAATGAGCGTTCGAAAGCGATTATCGGTTCTTTATCCAAGTCTCATCAGCATATCCTCCTCATTGATGAAACCCTTAACAGCAACCCCATGCCTTTTCACCATGTGCATTTTATTAAAGGTAAGGCACTTCAGGATGAGGTTCTCCTGCAGGCAAATATTACTGCTGCCGCAAAGGTCATCATAACGGCCGACCAGAATCTTGATGAACTTCAAGCTGACATGAACAGCATCCTGACCCTGCTGGCAGTGAAAGGACTTAATCCTGATGTAGGGTGCATTGTTGAAATCCTGACCAAGGAACAGCTGAATAATGCGAAACGGGCAGGAGCCGATGAGATTATTAAAACCAATAGCCTGACAAGCGCGATTTTTCTTGACAGCATCCATTCAACTGGAATGGTAAATCCACTTTCCGATCTCCTCGATGAGCTGGCCGCACAAAAGCTCGAATACCAGCCTGGAAGCCCGGAGACACTTGGGAAAAACTTCAAGCAGGCCCACCTGTTTTTATTGTCTGAAGAGACTCTCCTCCTCGGCATAAAAAAAGGGAATGACCTTTATGTCAATCCCACCAATGGCATCAAAATTGAAAAGGAGGACCAGCTTCTCGTTATTACAAACAAGCATAAACTTCCCGGTTCAAAGTAAGGCGTTTTCCGCATCCTTTAAAAGGGTCTGGCCAATTTTCACAAAACGGTCCGGCACATCCCCATCCTTTTCGACAGGCTCGGAAAACTGGTTGAAGGATGCATTGGAGTTGTCTACATGCGCATGGTCATCCATGCCTTCCTGATAAACATGTCCAAGCAGGAAAGGGCGGCTGAATTGCACAACGCAGTTTTTGGCATCCAGTTGTCCTTCGACCGCAGTAAAAGGTAGCCGCAGAAATTGATAGCCCGGTTCGTCAGACATTTTATAATCAAATGAGCCTTGGTCATAATCCCAATTTCCGCCAATGGAGTAGCCCATCGGTTTTAATGTCTGCTCCAGCTGGTAAAGATCAAATCGTTTTCCTTCAAGCTGAGATGATAGTTCAATCATTTACATTCTCCCTTTCTTTTTCAATAGTCTTTGCCAAAAGGGAAAATTTCATCAAGCAAAAAAGAGTGCCAGTTTTCACTGGCACTCTTTTTAAAAAATCGAAAGAATGAATTGAGACACTTAGATAACTGTCTAGCTCCACCGCCTAGCACCTCGAGTCATAAGCCACTCCAAAATTGAAGGCAAAGAACGCCTTCTATTCTGGAGCGTCTTATGCTGGTCGGGGCTGAGCAAGGCGCTTACGCTTTTCCTATTTAAGACGCTTTTCAAGCTCGGCTTTCTTTTCTTCAAACCCTGGCTTTCCAAGGAGTGCAAACATATTGACCTTGTACGCTTCAACGCCAGGCTGGTCGAACGGGTTGACTCCAAGCAGGTAGCCGCTCATCGCGCAAGCCTTCTCGAAGAAATAAACAAGGTAGCCGAAAGTATATTCATCGAGCTGAGGAATGGTCACCACCAGGTTTGGCACGCCGCCATCGGTATGGGCAAGCAATGTTCCTTCAAACGCCTTGTTATTGACAAAGTCAACACTTTCGCCGGCGAGATAGTTGAGGCCGTCCAGGTCGTTGTCCTCTGCTTCGATGGTCAGTTCGTGACGCGGGTTATCAACCTTGATAATTGTTTCAAACAAATCCCTGCGCCCTTCCTGGACATATTGTCCCAGGGAATGCAGGTCGGTTGAGAAGTTGGCGGAAGAAGGATAAACACCTTTTTGGTCTTTTCCTTCGCTTTCGCCAAACAGCTGTTTCCACCATTCGGAAAAGTACTGGAGCGAAGGCTCATAGTTGATCAGCATCTCAATTGTTTTACCCTTGTTATAAAGGACATTCCGCACAGCTGCGTACTGGTAGGCAGCGTTCTCTTCAAGTTCGGATTTCCCGAAATCTTCCTGCGCTTGTGCTGCGCCTTTCATCATCGATTCAATATCGGCTCCGCTGACAGCGATTGGCAGCAAACCAACAGCAGTCAGGACGGAATAGCGCCCGCCTACATCATCAGGAATCACAAAGGATTCATATCCCTCTTCATCGGCAAGTGTCTTAAGCGCTCCTCTTGCTTTATCGGTGGTTGCATAAATTCGCTTCCTGGCTTCTTCTGCACCGTATTTTTCAATCAGCAATTTGCGGAAAATACGGAATGCCAGCGCAGGTTCTGTCGTTGTTCCTGATTTGGAGATGACATTGATGGAGAAGTCCTTTCCTTCAAGCATGTCCATCAGGTCTCTCATATACGTGGAGCTGATATTATTTCCTGCAAACAGGATTTGCGGAGTCTGTCTCTTTTCGTTTGGAAGAGAGTTATAAAAGCTATGCTGCAAAAATTCAATTGCCGCGCGAGCCCCCAGATAGGAACCGCCGATTCCGATGACAACGAGCACTTCTGAATCGCTCTTGATTTTGGCAGCCGCTTTCTGGATGCGGGAAAACTCCTCTTTATCATAATCAGTCGGCAAGTCAACCCAGCCGAGGTAGTCGCTGCCCGCTCCTGTCTTTTCATGCAGGGAATGATGGGCTACTTTCACAAAATCCCTCAAGTATGTAACTTCGTGTTCGCCAAAAAAGCTAAGGGCTTTTGAGTAATCAAAACGAATATGTGTCATGGCTGATCCTCCATTGTATTGTTTTCTTCTATCACTTTACCCAATGGTGGGACAAGAATCAAGAATCATCCAACTTTGTAACCGTGTTCACATGTTAAATCTTTTCGTCAAAATTCTATATTTTTTGTCGAAAAAGGGGCCAGTCAGTATAACACTGCTGGCCCTCTTATCGATTATAGAGACATTTTGTATATTTTCAGGACATCTTCCCGATTCAACTTGGTGAAGTTGCCAAATTCACCATTCACCATTGCCTTATCAGCCATGACGTCAAGCTGGCTGTCATCAATATCATAATCTGCCAGACGTGAAGGAGCACCGATGCTATTCCAGAATTCCCGGAGTTTTTCGATTCCTTCCAAGCCGGCTTCTTCATCCGTCTTCCCTTCAGGATTCACGCCAAAGACACGGACTGCCAATTTCTTAAACCTTTCAGGCTTGACTTTGATATTGTGTTTCATCCAGTTCGGAAACAGGATCGCCAGCCCACCGCCATGCGGAATATCATAAACAGCCGAAACAGCGTGTTCAATATTGTGTGTGGCCCAATCTCCCCGGTAGCCCATGGACAGCATCCCGTTCAGAGCCATCGTACCGCAGTACAGGATGGTTGCACGGTGCTCGTAATTTTCGAGGTCCTCCAGCAGCTTTGGAGCCGTCTCCATCACTGTAAGCAGCAGCCCTTCGCACATACGGTCCTGGAAATCCGTATTTTCAGCCTGGTGGAAGTAATGCTCAAACACATGGGACATCATGTCGACAATACCGTACACTGTCTGGTCCCTTGGGACTGTGAACGTATTTACCGGGTCAAGGATGGAGAACTTCGGAAAAGTCACCGGACTTCCCCAGCCGTGCTTCTCTTTCGTTTCCCAGTTGGTAATCACCGAACCCGCGTTCATTTCCGAACCAGTCGCTGCTAGCGTCAGCACCGTGCCAAACGGCAGGGCTTCATTGGCCGTTGCCTTCCTGGTTACGATATCCCAGGCATCACCCTCATATTTTGCCCCTGCTGCAATCAGCTTTGTACAATCAATCACACTTCCGCCGCCGACCGCAAGCAGGAAGTCAATTCCTTCTTCCTTGCAGATTTGCACACCTTTATGGACAGTCGACAAGCGGGGGTTAGGCTCTACTCCCGGCAGTTCGAATACGGTGGCCTGTATTTCCTCAAGCTGCTTTAGCACATCCTCGTACAGCCCGCTGCGTTTGATGCTGCCTCCGCCGTATACCAGCAGAACCTTTTTCCCATAGCTGGGTACTTCTTTTTTAAGCTGGTCAAGCTGGCCTTTTCCAAAAATAAGCTTGGTTGGATTTGCGAATACAAAATTCTCCATATTAGTCACCATCCTTCATTCCTATTATGTTTCAAGTGCCAGTTCATTGCAAAATTTTAGTATGGCCCAAAAAGCAGAAACCTTTCTGGTAAAAAATCAGGGAAGTGCATGCATATTTCTGGGAAAATGGTTTAACCTAAGCCTGACCCATTTTAAAAGGAGGAATCCCACTTGAGTACTCTGCAACGAATTGCATTAGTTCTTACCATTATCGGCGCCATTAACTGGGGATTGATCGGTTTCTTTCAATTCGATCTTGTTGCCTCTCTCTTTGGCGGACAAGATTCAGCCCTTTCAAGGATTGTATACGGCCTGGTCGGCCTTGCAGGACTGGTTAACCTTGGATTGCTGTTCGCTCCAAGTGAGAGGGAAGAAAGACAAACCCAATCCGAGCCTTCAAGATCATAACGTAAAACAAAAATCCGCCAAGTGGCGGATTTTTTGTTTTTGCAGTTAATTAGTAGACCGAAAAATACCACAGCACTCGGGTGCTGTGGCAAAATTCTGGAATGATTACATTTTTGACTGTGCGATCCATTCCTGAAGCTTGTCTTTCAATGTGTTGAATCCCTGGGAATCTTCATCCTGGCTGATAATGGCTGCTGGACGCTTGCGAGGCCTTTTTGGCTTGTTTGCCTGCTCAGGGGCTTCTTCCGTTGCACGGATGGATAGGCCGATTTTACCTGCATCTTCGTCTACAGATAAGACTTTCACCTTAATTTCGTCCCCAACCTTCAGGTGTTCGTTAATATCCTTTACATACCCATGAGTGATTTCGGAGATATGAACCAGCCCCTGTGTATTTTCGTCCAATGCAACAAATGCTCCATAAGGCTGTATTCCAGTAACCTTTCCTGTTAATACACTGCCTGTTTCGATCTTTTCTGACATAAGAACACTCCTAGTTTTCATTTATTTTTATCCCATTTATACGCAATAAAAAATTATATCATATAAACCTTATAGTTTCAAAAAAAGATTAAGAAAGTTTGCCGGCAAAACTAAACGGAGTTAACCAAATATTCACTTAAAGGGGATAATCCCCAGGATTTTTATGGTAAAATTAAGTAATAACGGTAAAGGAGAGGTGAAAGAAGATGTCTGCAGTCGGTGCTAATATCAAATCAATTCGCGAGCAGCGGGGCATGACGCTTGAGGAGCTGGCCCTAAAGGCCAGAGTGGGAAAGCAGACGATTGAAAAATACGAGACGGGGACCAAAACCCCTGATAATCAAACACTCTTAAAACTGGCGACGATTCTTGACGTTCCGGCTTCGGAACTTTATCTTGAAAAGTTATCATAATCCTGTACTTTCAATGTATAAAATGGGTGGATATGGAAATCCTTTTATCATAAGGCTTTCTAGTATTCCCCCTTTTTAAAGGGCAGCCAATCTTGGCTGCCCTCTTTTTATTTTGTGTTTTTCTCGAGGAAGCTTCGGATTCTCCTGACGGCCTCCTGCAGCTGCTCCATTGACGTCGCATAGGAACAGCGGATATAACCCTCCCCGCTTTCGCCAAAAACATTTCCGGGGACAACGGCCACCTTTTCTTCCATCAGCAGCTGTTCCGCAAATTGTTCCGAGGTCAAACCGGTTGCCTGGATGGACGGAAACACATAGAAAGCCCCGCCGGGAAGATGGCAGTCCAGGCCCATTTCATTGAACGAGCTGACCATATAATTGCGGCGGCGGCGGTAGCTTTTCCGCATTTCCTCCACATCACTGCTTCCGCTTCTTAATGCTTCGAGACCGGCATACTGGGCCATGGTCGGTGCGCACATCATCCCGTACTGGTGAACCTTCAGCATGGCCTCTGCAATGTATTGGGGAGCGCAGACAAACCCGAGGCGCCAGCCGGTCATGGCGAATCCTTTTGAAAAACCGGAAACAAGGATAGTCCTCTCTTTCATGCCTTCGATGGCAGCCATGCTTGTATAGGCCCCATCATAGGCCAGCTCAGCATAAATTTCATCCGATAAGACGAGAAGGTCATGTTCTTTCGCAATAGCGGCGATCTCCCGCAAATCATCCTCCTCCAGCAATGTGCCAGTAGGGTTATTCGGAGAACAGATCATGATTGCTTTTGTTTTATCCGTAATCGCGGACTTCAGCGTGTCTCCTGAAATTTTAAAGCCATTGTCTTTGGCAGCCTGTACATGCACCGGCTTTCCCCCGGCAAGGACGACAAGCGGACTATAGGAGACAAAGCATGGCTCCACGATGATCACTTCGTCCCCCGGGTCAAGAATTGACCTCAAAGCAATGTCAATAGCCTGGCTGGCGCCTACGGTTACTATTATTTCACTTTCAGGCTTGTAGGCAACTTGAAAGGAGTTTATAAGGTAGGAGGCGATTTCCTGGCGCAGCTCCAAAAGCCCGGCATTTGCGGTATAGGAGGTGTATCCCTGTTCAAGTGATAGAATCGCCGCTTCGCGAACGCTCCAGGGGGTAACGAAATCCGGCTCTCCAACCCCCAGTGAAATAACCCCCTCCATTCCGGAAGCAAGATCGAAAAAGCGGCGGATGCCCGATGGTTTTAATTCTTCAACTGTTCGAGATAAGTAGCTTTTAGTCGTTTTCATTACGGTGACACCACAATCCGTTTATCGTCCTCTTCCGGTTCGAAAATGGTGCCGTCATGCTTGTATTTTTTTAGAATGAAATGAGTCGTTGTGGAGATGACAGAATCAAGTGTGGAAAGCTTTTGCGATACAAATCTTGCAACATCATTCATCGACTTTCCTTCAATGATGACGGACAGGTCATAGGCGCCTGACATAAGGTACACGGATTTCACTTCCGGAAAGCGGTAGATCCTCTTGGCAATGTCATCAAATCCAACGCCTCGCTTCGGAGTGACTTTGACATCAATCATTGCCGTCACCCCTTCATGACCCTCGATTTTAGACCAGTCGATCACCGAGGTATACCTGACAATCACCTTGAGCTGCTCCAGTTTTCTCAGGATTTCTTCTGTTTCTTCTATTGCAAGGCCAGACATGGCGGCAAGGTCCTCATTGGAGATTCGCGAATTCTTTTCAACAATTTCTACAACTTCTAATTCCTTGGCAGTGAGCTGCATAAAATCCTCCTCAGCTTTAAAATACAATTATTATATCAAAATTGTCTGAAAGAGCGATAGCAGGAGATTATGGATATTTATCCTTTTTCCTGGTCCGATAGCAAGGATTACTGCAAGTGTAAATGAATGGAAATGGGGAAAAGTAAGGGATAGTTCATAATCAGGAGTGGTCAAAATGGAAGCAAACAGCTTTGCAGCAAGCAAGACCGTGGCAGGAATCGACATTTATTACGAATATTATCAACACCCTGCCTCCAGGGATACGATTGTCCTTATCCATGGCTTTCTCTCCTCCCTCTTCAGCTTCAGGCATCTGGTACCGCTTTTAAAAGAGGACTACAGTGTGATAAGCGTCGACCTGCCTCCGTTTGGCAAAAGCGGGAAGAGAACAAGCTATGAATATTCCTATAAAAATCTGGCCAGGACACTTACCGAGCTAATGGACGGCCTGAACATTTCTACATACACAGTGATTGGGCATTCAATGGGTGGCCAAATCGCGTTGAACATCCTCCGCCATTTTCCGGGCAAGGCCAGCAAAGCGGTACTCCTGTGCAGTTCCGGGTACCTGAAACCTGCTGGACGGGCATTGATGCTAAGCAGCCGTTTGCCATTATTCCACCTTTATGTCAAATATCACCTCGGGCGTTCGGGAGTGGAAAAAAACTTGAGGAATGTGGTCCATGACCATTCTTTGATTGATGATGAGATGAGGGAGGGGTATTTGGCACCCTTCATGGACAATGGGATTTTTAAGGGTTTGACAAGGATGATACGCGACAGGGAAGGAGACCTTCCACAGGAGGCACTTCGGCAGATCCAGACTCCTTGCCTTCTGATCTGGGGAGAACATGACAAAGTCGTTCCATTAAGCGTCGGCAAACGCCTTGCGCGGGATCTTCCACAGGCAAACCTCATCGTCCTTGAAGATACAGGCCATCTCGTGCCTGAAGAACGGCCCGAGGAAGTTGCCAGCCACATCCGGAAATTCATAGGAGAACCTCTTCAACAAACAAACAGATGACATTCATTCAGGATTTAAATAAGCCTCAAATTCAGTCCTGGAATATCCATGACTGTATTTTTTCACTTTTTTGTTCATCTAATTTATCATGAAGATAGTGCAATTTATAATGACTTGGGATGGTGGAATAATGGGAAGTTATGATTTCAATCAAAACATTGACAGGAAAAGTACGGCATCCGTTAAATGGGAGATGGTAAAGCAGGTTTTTGGCGAGGAAGATGTTCTTCCGATGTGGGTGGCAGATATGGATTTTCTCCCGCCCAGGGAGGTTGTAGAGGCCATAAAAAACCGTGTCGACCACGGTATTTATGGTTATACCTTTGTGCGCCAGGAGGCGGGCGAGGCTGTGGCCGGCTGGCAAAAGAAACGCCATGGCTGGGATATCGATCCCTCCTGGATTGTTTACAGCCCCGGCGTAGTGCCGACCATCGCGCTCGCAATCCAGGCCTATACCGAACCGGGTGACAAGGTCATGCTGCAATCACCTGTTTATACGCCTTTCTTTGACATGGCAAAGGTTAATGGCAGGACGGTCGTCAACTCCCAGCTGAAGCTGATTGGTGACACCTATGAGATTGATTTCGAGGATTTTGAACAGCAGCTGAAGGATGGCGTAAAGCTTTTCCTTCTGTGCAATCCGCATAATCCGGGCGGCCGGGTGTGGCGGGAGGAAGAACTTATCAAAATCGGTGATTTGTGCCTGCAGTATGGATGCCTCATTCTGGCAGATGAAATCCATTCTGACCTTGTCTTTAAGCCAAACAAGCATATCCCGATTGCCTCTATAAAAGAAGAGTACAAAAAAATTGTGCTGACCGGCATTGCGCCTAGCAAAACCTTCAATATAGCAGGCCTTCAGTCATCAGCCGTTGTCATTCCGGATAAGGAGCTTCGCCGGAAATTCACAGAGCAGCAAAAGATGCAGGGATTTTTCTCCCTTAATGTATTTGGGATTACAGCAATGGAAGCGGCTTACCTTCATGGAGAACCCTGGCTTGAGGAGCTTCTTGTGTACCTGAAGGAAAATACCGGCGAAGCTGTGTCCTTTATTAAAGCGGAGCTGCCGGATATTAAGCCTGTGGTTCCTGAGGCTACCTATCTTTTGTGGCTCGATTGCCGGCAAACCGGGTGGTCCGACGAGGAAATCAAAGAACGCCTCCTAAAAAAAGGCAAGCTGGGGCTCAACCTTGGCACTGGATACGGACCTGGGGGAGAAGGGTTTGTGAGAATGAACCTCGCCTGTCCTCGCGAAATCTTAAGGGAAGGCTTAAATCGGCTGAAGATTTCATTCACTTAACGCAAAAACGAAGGTGCCTTAAACGGCACCTTCGTTTTTGCATTATTTATTCCCGCTCCGCCATTTGGCGCTGTAGCGCTTTTTCATATTCCTTTGCTTTCTCCGCCTCCTTCTTGGAGTGGCGGATGACAAACTTCATTGTCAGCATGGCGAGTATGGTAAAAGCAATCAGCCACAACGCGGCAGGCAGGTATTCGGATTTATCTTCCGGAAAATATAGAAACAACGACAAAACGAACCAATTCATATAAACTTCCTTTCTTTATGACGTCAGTCCTTATTCTCCTTATTATACGCCCGGACAGCCCTCATTCCAAGCCACAACCCGCAGTGGCGCTATTCGATCACGGTGATCGATTCAATCACAACATCCTCTACAGGCTTGTCTCCTGCCCCCGTTTCCACTTCTGCAATTTCATCGATGACTTCCATTCCTTCAATAACTTGGCCAAATACGGTATGGGCTGTATCCAGGTGAGGCGTTCCTCCATTTTCCTGATAGGCCTCGGCAATTTCATCGGGATAGCCCTGCAGTCCGCCATTCAGGGAGCTGCTCTGCACGATGAAAAACTGGCTGCCATTTGTATCCGGCCCCGCATTGGCCATCGACAAGGCTCCGCGAAGGTGGTAGAGATTTGGCGAAATTTCATTTTCAAATGGTTCACCGTATATGCTCTCTCCGCCCATTCCAGTTCCTTCAGGGTCTCCTCCCTGTATCATGAAGTCTTTGATGACCCTATGGAAAATCAAGCCGTCGTAATAGCCGTTTTCACTGTGGGTGATAAAATTTTCAACAGCCTTTGGGGCATGTTCGGGGAACAGTTTAATCTTTACGGCACCATGCGAAGTTTTCATCTCTACAAGCCTTTCATTGTCAGCCACTTCCGGTGACAGCTGAGGGAAACCTCCAGAGACCTCCACTTTTTCTTCCGGATCGGCGCCCGTACCTGTCCCGGCTTCGTCCGTATTTTTTTCGCCGCTTGTCCCGCAGCCTGCCAGCAGAACCAGGGACAACACTAACAGCAATAGTTGTTTCATCCTGTCTTCCTCCAATGTTTTTGCGGAAGTCCTGAGGCTCCCGCTTTGTTTTTGGCATCCTATGCTCCATAATATAAACGAGGATGGCTATAATATCCAGTTGTTTTTTACCTGAGAGGAGAGAGTAGCATGAGTGAAATCAAGATAGGTGACCATGTAACAGCGATATACAAAACCGGAAAATATGCAGGCGAAGTCACCGATATCCGGCCTGAGCATTACCTTGTCCGCATCCTGGCTGTCTTAAAGCACCCTATGCAAGGAGACCTGCATAACCCCCGGGAAGCGGAAGTGAGCTTCTTCCATGAGCGCAGGGCGCTTGCCTTCCGCGAGCAGGCGAATATTCCCAGGAAAATGGTGAAACCTTTGGATGGCGGGATGCCAGATTACCAGGAATCGTTGAGGGAAGCTGTCACCCATTTTAAGGAGCCTCTCGAAAAGGATTCCTCTCCGTGGGCTATTGCCAGCCTAAAGTGCATCGAGAGCCTTGAGAAAGACTACTTCAAATAGGAAGGACAGCTGACGCCCTGGGCCGAATCGCACCAAAAAAGCCAGATTGCTCAGGAGAGTGATCTGGCTTTTTAGGCAAATTTATTGAACAGCTTTGAAAAGTCGACTCTGTCTCCAATCGTTGTAGGCTGCGGCTTTTGCAAATATTGCTTATCTTTTTCAACCAGCTTGTAAATATGGTAGGTGGTCAGCGCATCGTCAAGTGCCCTATGATGCCTTCCTGTCCCTTCACGGCCATACTCCTGTACCGCCTTCCAGAGTCCCGTCTGGTTCTGGTCCCCAAAGAATCGCTTATACTCCATTGAGAGATCCACTTCACGGCCATTAAGCGGAAACTCGGCTCCCGCCTGCTGACAATTGTGGCGAAGAACCTTCATGTCCATGTTTCCCCACGTAATGACTAAGCCTGGACGCTGACTTTCCAGTGCCTTTAATTTAAGAACCAGCTCGTGGAAAGAAATACCTCCATCCACCTGCTTTTGGGTGATATTCAAAAATGACCTGCATCTCTCGGTCAACACAGGGAAGCGTACTGGTACAACAAAGGAAGAAAACTGCTCAATGATTTGCCCTTTTTCCACCAGGACAATACCCGCTTCAATAATCTCCTGGTAGAACCCCCTCCTCTTGCTGTGGCGGTCAGGCATGGTAAATTCAAAGTCAATAAAGATTGCCCGTTCCTTTTCCCTCATTCTCTCCCAACTTTCCTCAAAACTTTTGCCCAGCAGCACTTGCAATATATTTTTACTATTATATCACGAAATCGGGTTAGTTTTTTTACTTTTCTGCATTTTTTAAGTGGACACAAAAAAATTTTTCTACAAATTTTTTAAAGAATTATAGAACCTTTTACAGACTTGGACGTATAACAAAAAGAGGCTGAACTTGGTTCACCCTCTTTTTGGTGTTATTCGGGAGAAACAATTTTGACATACTCCCTTGGCGCAAAGACTCTCGGCCTTTTTTCTTCTGCTTCGACGGCACCAGCCTGCTGGATTTGAAACGTTGGGTCGCCGTCAGCTGGTCCGGCTGTGCCGCTGTTTTGCCGATCAAGCACAAACGCACCTGCCAGCAGCATGAAAAAGATTGAAAGGCAAGCGGTGACTTTTTTAAACATGGCACATCCCTCCACCTATAGGATGCCGTTTTGGCGTGCCTTTTATACTTCTTAGCGTCTGAGCAGTCGAGCATGCATGGCTTTTGGATTTTACGGTATAATGTGTTTGGAACGCCAGGTGAGGAATGATTCCTGCGCTGTTTGCCAAAGCCAGCTTTGGTTAAAATAAACGGAGAGTCTTAAGCAGGACGAATTTACTATTGCATTTAAAGGAGGTTATGTACTTGTCTTTGCTTCATCTTGCCATTATTTCTCCATTAATATTGGCACTATTCATTCCATTAGTACATAAGACAGTTTCAAAAATCCATACCGGCTGGTTTCTGCTGCCGCTTCCTGTTGCCCTGTTCGCCTATTTCCTGTCCTTTTTGGGAGACGCAATAGGCGGACAAGCCATTATGGAAACATTGGCATGGATTCCATCCCTGGGAATTGATTTCAGCGTGAGAGTAGACGGGCTGGGTCTCCTATTTGCCCTTCTGATTACTGGGATCGGTTCCCTCGTTGTCCTTTATTCCATTTACTACCTTTCTATGGAAAAGGAAAAGCTTAACCAGTTTTATGTATATTTGCTTCTATTTATGGGAGCAATGCTCGGAGTGGTCCTCTCCGACAACTTTATCGTCCTGTATGCCTTTTGGGAATTGACAAGCTTCTCGTCTTTCCTGCTGATCGGCTATTGGAACCATCGTGAACGTTCGCGCTACGGAGCGCAAAAATCGATGCTGATTACCGTATTTGGCGGTTTAGCCATGCTCGGGGGAATCATTCTCCTCTACCTGATGACTGGAACGTTCAGCATTTCGGCTACAGTCGCCATGGCTGGCGATATTGTCGGACACTCCCTGTTCATCCCTGCCTTGATTTGTATCCTGCTTGGCGCATTCACAAAATCGGCCCAGTTCCCATTCCATATCTGGCTGCCCGATGCGATGGAAGCACCGACTCCAGTCAGTGCTTACCTGCATTCGGCTACGATGGTAAAAGCAGGAATATACCTGGTTGCAAGGCTGACTCCGGTCTTCGCTTTCGAAGGCCTGTGGATTTGGCTTGTTGGAGGCATCGGACTGTTGACCTTGTTCTGGGGCTCCTTCTCGGCGGTCAAGCATACCGACCTGAAAGGAATCCTTGCCTACTCCACCATCAGTCAGCTTGGTTTAATTATGTCCTTGCTTGGTGTGGGAGCAGCGGCCCTCCATTTCCCGGAGATGGAAGATGGCTACTTTGCCGTTGCCGTCACGGCTGCGGTATTCCATTTAATCAATCATGCAACGTTCAAGGGAAGTTTGTTCATGGTGGTCGGAATTGTCGACCATGAAACCGGTACGCGTGACATCCGCAGGCTCGGCGGTTTGATGACGGTTATGCCTATCACGTTTACCCTGGCATTGATCGGTTCCTTTTCAATGGCCGGCCTACCGCCATTCAATGGATTCCTGAGCAAAGAGATGTTTTTTACCGGCATGCTCCGCGCCCAGGAAATCGGACTGTTCAATATGGAAAGCTTTGGTTTGCTCTTCCCTGTTGTTGCCTGGGTCGCAAGCGTATTTACGTTCCTGTACAGCATGATTATCGTGTTCAAAACATTCACAGGGAAATTCCAGCCTGAAAAGCTAGAGGTAAAACCTCATGAAGCACCGATTGGGATGCTGATTTCTCCGGTGATTCTTGTTTCTTTAGTTGTCATTATCGGGTTGTTTCCGAACCTCGTCGCACCGTTGATTGAATCTGTCATGGCTTCCATCCTTCCGCCGCTGCTTGCAGCTGGCCATGATTTCGATGTGCATATCTACCATTGGCACGGTCTTTCTCCGGAATTGTTCATGACAATCGGCGTCATCCTGGCGGGTATCCTGCTTTATAAATTCATGCCAAAATGGGCAGGCATATACAACCGCATGCCGGAAAAATTCTCCCTGAATTCGTTTTATGACAAAGGGCTTGAGAACATCCAGCGAGGTGCCGCAAAAATTACTGACGCTTATATGACGGGGTCAATCCGCTCGTATCTGCTTTATATTTTCACCTTCTTCATCCTAAGCCTGGGGATCACCTTGTTCCTGAAGGATGCTTTTGTATTGGATATGTCCCATGTGGCCGAAATCCGCGCGTATGAGCTTGTGTTAGCCGTGATAACAGCTGTTGCGGCCATTTCCGTGCTGTTGGCCAAATCAAGACTTTCGGCGATCATTTTATTGGGAGCTGTCGGTTATTCGGTTTCCCTCTTTTATGTCGTTTTCAGGGCGCCTGATCTGGCCTTGACCCAGCTGGTGATAGAAACGGTATCAGTAGCGCTTTTCCTGCTGGCTTTTTATCATTTGCCAAAGCTGGGCAAAAATATAGAAGATACTCGTTTTAAAGCTGGCAATCTCATCATCTCAATTGGTGTTGGAGCAATTGTGACTCTGATTGCTCTGTCAGCGCACAGCAGCAAGATGTTTGATTCCATTTCCCAATACTATATTGAGAATACTTATAAAAAAGCAGCCGGGGAAAACATGGTCAACGTGACGCTGGTTGATTTCCGCGGATTTGATACACTGTTTGAAATCACCGTTCTGGGAATCGCAGCTTTGGGAATCTACTCCCTAATTAAGCTGCGCATGACAAGGGGGAGAGAACAATGATGAAGACAAATAATCTCATTTTGCAGACCGCAACAAAGATTTTGTTGTTTGTCATCGTTTTGTTTTCCATCTATATGTTTTTTGCCGGGCACTATGAGCCTGGCGGCGGGTTTATCGGAGGCCTGATGACTTCTGGGGCAATTGTTCTCCTGTTGATCGCCTACGATATCAAAACAGTATCAAAGGCCCTGCCGTTCGATTACAAAAAGGTCGTAGGTGTCGGCCTCCTGTTTGCCACAGGCACAGCGGCTGGAGGGCTTTTATTCGGAAAGCCGCTGCTTACTCACTGGTTCACCTATGTAGACCTTCCACTGCTGGGGAAAACTTCGCTGCATACAGCAGTCTTGTTCGACATTGGTGTGTACCTCGTCGTCATCGGAACCACGATGACCATTATTCAAACGATTGGAGAGAGCGAATAATGGAGATAGTCATGTCATTACTGATTGGAATTCTTTTTATGTCTGCGACATATCTCATGCTTTCCAAAAGCCTGCTGAGAGTGATTGTCGGGACAGGGTTGCTCAGCCACGGAGCCCATCTGCTAATTTTGACCATGGGCGGCCTGAAGACCGGAGCTGCTCCTCTTCTTGGCCAAAATGCTGAATCCTATACCGACCCGCTCCCGCAAGCATTGATTCTGACAGCGATCGTCATCAGCTTTGGTATAACCGCTCTTTTCCTTGTAGTTGCCTACCGCAGCTATCAGGAACTAGGAACAGATAATTTGGAGCTTATGAGAGGAAAGGAAGGAAATGAATAGTCTAATTGTCTTACCGTTACTAATCCCCTTGTTTACCGGGACGATCCTGATATTCTTTGCTAAAAACACTCTAACTCAGCGCTGGATCTCCGCTGCCGGTTCCATTCTAATGATTATCGTCTCGTTATGGCTGGCAGCCACGGTATATAACGAGGGCATTCAAACCATGAATCTCGGGAACTGGGAAGCACCTTTTGGGATTACCCTCGTTTCTGATATGCTTTCAGCCCTGCTGGTCGTCACGACAAGCCTGATCGGTTTTGTCTGTCTGCTTTATTCCTTCCGGTATATAGAAAAGGAACGGGAAGAACATTTTTATTACCCTGTCTTCTTCTTCTTGCTTTTAGGAATAAATGGGGCTTTTACTACAGGGGACATTTTTAACCTTTTCGTCTTCTTCGAGGTTATGCTTATGTCTTCCTATGTTCTGCTTGTGTTGGGCGGAACGAAGATTCAGCTGAGGGAGACAATCAAATACTTGCTTGTCAATGTGATTGCATCCGCGTTGTTTGTTATCGCTGTGGGATACCTTTATTCCGTTGTTGGTTCACTCAATATGGCACATATTTCTGTACGGCTTGCTGAGATGGGGCAATCAGGAATCATAACGGTCATTGCTGTCTTGTTCCTGATTGTATTCGGGGCCAAAGGCGCCCTTTTCCCGCTTTATTTCTGGCTGCCAGGGTCCTATTACGCTCCGCCCGCTCCCGTACTGGCCATGTTCGGAGCTTTATTGACAAAAGTGGGGATTTACTCTATAGCCAGGACCTATACTTTACTATTTAACCAGGATGTCGGCTTTACGCACGGGCTATTGGAAGTACTGGCCATCCTTACAATCATCGTGGGTGTTATCGGAGCGATCGCCTTTTCCGATATCAAAAAGATTATCATCTATAACATTATTGTGGCCGTCGGTGTCATTCTCTTTGGTGTCGCAACGTTCACGCAGGAATCGCTTGCCGGGTCCATTTTTTATATCATTCATGACATGAATATAAAAGCCGCTTTGTTCCTGCTCATAGGCATCGTCATTAAAATAACCGGGACTTCAGACATGACGAAAATGGGCGGTCTCATTCACAGGTTTCCTGCCCTTGCCTGGACCTTCTTCATCGCTGCGGCTGCTTTGGCTGGTATCCCGCCATTGAGCGGTTTCCCTGGCAAAGTCCTAATCATCTCATCCGGATTTGCCAACGGAAACTACTGGGGAGCTGCCGTTGTCCTTTTGTCTAGTTTGTTCGTTCTGTTCTCTGCAATGAAAATCTTCATGAATGTGTTTTGGGGAAAGCCAGAGACTTATGCAAACCAGGAAAAAGTTCCTGTCAAATGGCTGCTGGCATCTCCAGCCATCCTGACTGTTTTTGCAGTTCTATTTGGATTTGGCACCGAGGCGCTGTATCCGGTTATCATGAATGCTGCCGAGACCCTGAGCAATCCGGAAATCTATATCAATGCTGTGTTAAAGGAGTAGGTGGCTATGGCATTTCAAATTTTGTTGAATTTCGTTCTCGCTTTTGTATGGATGTTCCTGAAAACCAGCTACACTCCGGCTACATTCATTGTGGGCTATTTCTTTGGCCTGCTGATCCTTTTTTTCTTCCGTGGATTTTTCCAGACCCGTTTTTACCTTAAGCGTGTTTACGCAATAATTCGGCTTGTGCTTATTTTTATCAGGGAATTGATTTTGTCCAATCTTGCTGTCCTCAGGCTTGTCCTGAAGCCAAAATTGGATATTCGGCCCGGTATTTTCGCCTTGCCGATTGAGCTGGAGCGGGACTGGGAAATCCTCCTGTTATCCAATTTGATAACCCTGACGCCTGGAACACTAGTTGTCGATGTGTCTCCGGACAACAAAACACTTTATGTACATGCTGTCGATATTGATGATTTAAATGATGCGGTGAGCAGCATTAAAAACTCGTTTGAAAAAGCCATTATGGAGGTGAGCCGATAATGTTTGAAATTCTTCTATACATAGCATTGTTCCTGATCACGGTGGCGATGTTCGGGCTCATCTACCGGGTCATAAAAGGGCCGACGACTCCTGACAGAGTCGTTGCCCTGGATGCTTTGGGAATCACTCTAGTAGCTGTGATTGCCATTTTATCAATCATCCTGCGCACAAATGCCTTTTTGGATATCATCCTGCTGATTGGAATTTTGGCGTTCATAGGGACGGTAGCCTTTTCCAAATATCTTGAGAAAGGAGAGGTCATCGAAAATGACAGCAATTTATGAAATTATTGTCATGCTGTTTATCCTTTCTGGTACATTTTTGACTCTGGCAGCCACTTTTGGGGTGATTAGGCTCCCCGATATTTATACCCGAAACCATGCCGCTTCCAAAGCGACCACTTTGGGAGCCATGCTAATCCTGCTCGGAGCGATGTTCTACTTTCTCTTTTTTGAAGACCATTTTAACTCCCGGCTCGTACTTGCCATTTTGTTCATTTTCATGACAGCTCCGGTATCCGGACACCTAATTGGCCGGGCAGCCTACAATTCCGGAGTCAAGCTCTGGAATAAGAGTGTTGCTGATGAGCTTGCACGAGACCGAAAAAAAATGAAACAAGGAAAATCGATCTAATTGCAAAGAAGCTTTCCGAAGACCGTTCAAATGGACGTGATTCGGAAAGCCTTTTTTATTTTCTTGAAGATTTTTTGACAGATTGCATTCAAGAGATGAATTTACCGATTGTTCGAATTTTATCCATATCCTGCTATTTCCCTCCATCGTATAGTATAGATAGCAAACTGCGAGGGGAGGAACACAACATGACTGGCGATAGGGTTGCGATTATTGGCGGAGGTATAGGGGGAATGTGCACGGCACGTGCCTTGCAAATCCGGGGAATAAAGGCAGAAGTTTATGAAAAAGGCACACAATCCAACTTGGCATCAGGTCCCGGGCTTATTCTTGGCGGCAATGCATTAAAAGCCCTCGATGCCCTTGGCGTCGGCACGGACATTCGCAAAGCTGGAGTGAGTACAGACAGCTTCACCATTTATTCTGAATGGGGCAGGTCGATTGCAGACCTAAACTGCCGGTCACAAAAGGACTCTACTGCTTTCCTGTTCATTCTGCCCGAAGATTTCCATGCCATCCTTAAAGCTTCACTCTCTCCCGGCACCCTCCATTATCAGAAAGAGCTGATCGACTTTGAGGACAATAACCACGATATTCATTTAACCTTCCAAGATGGAACAGCCACCACCTTTGACTTTCTCATCGGCTGTGACGGCAAACATTCATTTCTCCGCGCCAGACTCCTGCCTGACATAAAGCTGAAATTCTCTGGATATACAGCTTGGCGGGGAGTCCTTGACCCGGATAACGATGCCAGGGGATTGTATACCGAAACATGGGGGCCAAGGGGGCGGTTCGGCACCGCTCCACTTCCGGACGGGAAACTATATTGGTATGCGATAAAAAAAGTCGCCCAGGATGGATCGTCATACGAGAAATGGGCCTCGCTTGATCTGCTCTTCAATTTTTTCTCCTATCATGAACATATTCAGAGAATTCTCGAAAAAACGGAGGATGAACGTATTATCAGACAAGATTTGTATGAACTGGAGCCGCTTCGGCAATATTTGGTTGGCAGGGTCCTGCTGCTGGGAGACTCCGCGCATGCGGCCTATGCCGATTTGGGCCAGGGAGCTTCACAGGCCATTGAGGACAGCATCTGCCTCGCCAAGTGGGTGAAGCAGGACCGGCCTCTAAAGGAATCGTTCAGGCACTATGAACAGGAAAGGCTTGTCAGGACCAGCCGGGTGGCCCAGGAAATGAAGCTGTTCAGGAAAACAGCACAACTTGAAAAGCCCTTGCTATGCATCCTTCGGAATATTTTGCTGAAACTATTGCCCTCCAGGTTCCATGAAAACAGGCTGAAAAACCTTTTTGAAATAGAAACGTCCAACTAGGAAAAGCCGTCGGATCCAGGAATTTCTTAACCTTGAATAAAAAATCCGGGACTGCTTCCCGGATCCTTTTTTACTTATTGACCTTTATCACCGCAATGGTGCACCTCGACACACAGACAAGCTTGGACTCTTCGTCTTCTATTTTAATTTCCCAGACCATGGTGGTCCTTCCTTGATGAAGTGCGGTTCCCGTAGCTGTTACGATCCCATCCCTCTTCGCGCGGATATGGTTGGCGTTGATTTCGAGGCCAACAACCGCCTCTTTTTCCTTATCGACAAGCTCATAAGCACCCACGCTTGCCACCGTCTCCGCAAGAGCCACGGATGCCCCGCCATGAAGAAGCCCAAACGGCTGGCGGGTACGGTCATCAACCGGCATGGTTGCGACAACCCTTCCTTTTTGCAATTCAATAATTTCAATTCCTAGTGATTCCAGCAGTGTTTTTTCCATCTTTTTGTATCCCCCCGTAAAATAATCAACCTATCTTCCAATGGCCCTTGGCCTGTTTCGAACCTTCCTGCGGACAAGCCACATTGCCAGCACTGCAAAGACAGCTATGGCAACGAGCCCAAACTCCTTCCCGTATTTTAAAATCATCGCACTATGGTCCCCAAAAAGATAGCCAATCGTAAAAACGATTGTGAGCCACACTAACGCCCCTGTATAGGAGAAAAGGGCAAACACCCGGTAAGGCAGTTTACTAAACCCATACAGAAGCGGAACAAAGTTCCTCACACCGGGTATAAAATAACTGAGTGTGAGGGAAAACGCATGGTATTTTTCCATAAAAACAAGGGATTGGCTGATGCTTTTTGAAAAGCGTTTCCGTTTTTCCATGAATTTCAGCAATCTCCTGCCCAGCAGGCGGCCAAGCAAATACAGCGTTGTTAAAGCAGCCACTATTCCGAGATATGTAACCAGGAAAGCCGCTGCAGGGTGAAGCACTTTCATGGCAGCCGCAAACCCGACCGTCAGTGTAAACACCTCATTTGGAACAGGAACGCCAAAGACTCCCATCCAGAGCCATAAAAACAGGCCAAGATAACCTTTTTCATCGAGAATGCCCATGATGAGATCCAAGTCCATGCCATCTTCTCCTTCATTCAGCTTTCCAGTTATGAGGAATATATTATAAGGTTATTATTTATCAGTTCGCTATATCCTTCCTAAATCCTTTTTTCACTGGTTTCAATTTTTTACCCATCTTTTGCGATTTGGACACTTCCCTTTAAGGAGTGCAAGGATAAAAAAACAGCTCCTCTGTGTGAAGAGCTGTTTTCCTTCCTTCTATTACCAGTAAGGATATCCTCCATATCCTGGTCCATATCCTGGTCCATATCCCGGTCCATATCCGTAACCATATGGAACCGGCGGGTAGGGATAAAATGGCCTTGGCCTGACCAGAGCACCTCCTAAAAATCCGCCAAGCAATCCGCCCAGGAACGGTGCGCCAAAGAAAAGGCCTGGTCCAAAAAATCTGCTGTCTTGGTATGGTGTTCTCATAGGATGCATTTCGGGTTCCCTCCTTCATAAAGTAGAAATGCCTTCCCTACTTCATATGCAAACAACCCAGGAAATGCATGGGCAAACAACCATCCATTGAAAAACAGCCTCCATGGGAGGCTGTCTTGTGCTTACGCTTTTCTTATAATACCATTGCGGCAATCCAGCCGAAAACAATCAAAGGCAGGTTATAGTGGATAAATGTTGGCACGACTGTGTCCCATATATGGTTATGCTGGCCATCAACATTCAATCCGGCTGTCGGTCCAAGAGTACTGTCAGAAGCAGGTGAACCTGCATCTCCCAGGGCCGCGGCCGTTCCGACAATCGCAACCGTCGCCATCGGGCTGAAGCCAAGCTGCATCGCCAGCGGAACAAAGATGGTGGCAATAACCGGGATGGTCGAGAAGGATGAGCCAATTCCCATTGTAACAAGCAGGCCAACCACAAGCATCATAAGTGCTCCCAATGCTTTGTTGTTGCCGATGGCAGCGGCCGACCATTCCACCAGCTGGGCAACATGGCCCGTTTCCTTCAATACATCTGCAAATCCGAAAGCCGCCAGCATGACGAAACCTATGAAGGCCATCATTTTCATGCCGTCTGTCAGCAGCTGGTCCGCCTCGTCCCACTTGATGGATCCACTAAGATAAATAACGGCAATTCCCGATAATGCCCCGATAATCATCGAACCAGTTGACAGTTGGACCGCCAATGCGGCCACAATTCCAACTACAGAAAAGAGAATGCCTCTTTTGGAATAAACGCCTTTGCTGGCTTCCACCTTCGCGGCCTGACGGTAGTTCCTGGGTTTCCGGTAAACAAACAGCGCAATCAGCAGGCCGGCAAGCATTCCCGCGGCGGGAATCAGCATCGCAGCCGGAATATCCGAAGCTTGGACAGTCAAGCCGCTATCCGCCATGTTCGTTTGCAGGATCCCTTGAAAGATCTTTCCAAATCCTGCAGGGAGCAGCATATAAGGAGTCACAAGTCCGAAAGTCAGTACAGAGGCAATCAGCCTTCTGTCGAGCTGCATTTCATTCATGATATATAAAAGCGGTGGAATTAAAATTGGTATGAATGCAATATGAATAGGAATCAAATTCTGGGAAAAGATGGACATCAATAAGATGAAAAAGATAATCAGAACTTTCGAAAGTCTTTTCGCCCTCTGATCTCCTTTCTTCCCAATAAAGGACAGCATCGACTCTACGAGCATATTCGGAAGGCCGGTTGCCGAAATAGAAAGCGCGAATCCCCCAAGCAATGCATAACTTAGCGCTACTTCCGCACTTCCTCCCAATCCATTTGCAAAAACTTCTATCGTCTTATCCAGTCCAAGCCCGCCTGTCAATCCGCCTGCCAGGGCCCCTATGATAAGGGAGATAACAACGTTTACCCTAAGGAGGCTAAGGACAAGCATAACCAGGACAGCAATTACTACTGCGTTCATGGTGGTCCCCTCTCTGGTGTTAAAAAATAAAATCCTTTAGTTTGGTAAATTGGTAGAGAATTAAATCACATGTTCTAAAATAGCATGCTCCTATTTACATGTCAACGACTAATTTACGGGAGCGGCATATACAAAAAGGAGGCAGCCAGTATGCACCGGCAGCCTCCTTTTCTATTTTCGGATATTTTAATTCCCTTCGAATCTTTCAACCAGCAAGGCCAAGGTCCTGACCATCACACCCGTTGCACCCGCTGGTCCCAGTTCATGATCTTTGGTGGTGGTCGCTGTCCCGGCAATGTCCAGGTGAACCCATGGGGTCTGCTCGGCGAATTCGCCAACAAAGGCGCCGCCCATGATGGCATGGCCTTCCCGTCCCGGGGAATTATTCAAATCGGCGATTTTGCTGTTACGCACCCGTTCGCGGTCCTTCTCGAACAGAGGAAGCCTCCAAATTGGCTCTCCTGCTTCACAGGAGGCTTCAAGCACTTGCTCGAACCATCCTTCATTGTTTGTAAGCGCCCCAGTCGTATCCGTGCCAAGAGCGATGATGACCCCGCCTGTCAGCGTCGCGACATCCACCAGATACTCCGCCCCATGATGTTTGGCATAGGTAACGGCATCGGCAAGCACCAGACGTCCCTCCGCATCTGTATTGAGAACTTCAATTGTCTTTCCGCTCATTGAAGTAATCACATCATCCGGCTTGAACGCTGTACCGCTTACCATATTATCTGTTGACGGAATGACGGCCACCACGTTTTGTTCAGGCTTCAGCTCCCCGATCACTTCCATGGCGCCAAGCACAGCGGCAGCGCCCCCCATGTCGGATTTCATCCCCACTATCCCGTCCTTTGGTTTTAGGGAATAGCCTCCGGTATCAAAGGTAATTCCTTTTCCGACCAAGCCAATGACGTCTTTCCATTCGTCTTTGCCCTGGTACTTAAGGACAATCATCTTTGGAGGCTCTGCTGAACCCTGGTTGACGGCCAGCATCGCTCCCATTCCAAGCTTCTCCATGTCCTCCTTCTCAAGGATTTCAACTTCAAAGCCATATGTATCTCCTAATTTGCTTGCGTATTCCGCCATGTCTGATGCAGTCAGCATATTGCCTGGCAAATTCACCAGGGTGCGTGCCGAGTTCACGCCTTTTCCATGCACATGCCCTACTCTCACGGCCGCTTCAATTTCCTTTGCTTCCTCACCTGATGCATAGATTGTCAGGCTTTCAATGTTTCTTTCCGGTTCATTCTTCTGTTTGAATCCTTCAAATTGGTAGGTCGCCAGCTGGGAGGCTTCACCAAAAGCATGGGCTGCATCCAGATGGGTGACATCCCCGCTTGTAAACGTGTCGAGGAGCACAGCCCCTTCCGTCAGCTTCTCTAGTTTCAGGGTTTTAAAAAGCTTGCCGAATGCTTCGCGAAGAAGCTCGAAGGAAAACTCCTTTTCAGGCCCCAGCCCAACAAAATACAGCCTCTTAGCTTTGACTTTTCCAAAGGTGTGCACTTTGGACACACTCTTTTTCCTGGTGCCGATATCGCCGCTTTTGATTAGTTCTTTCAGCTGGCCATCAAAAAGTCCATCAAGTTCCCACATTGTTCCTTCCAGGGCAGCCGATTTATGGAAAATGCCAATAATCAAACAATCATGGGCATTGGCCGCATCCCAGTCTCTTTTAATTTGAAACAACTCTGTCACCTCCAAAATATATCTTCATTATAACCAAACCTGTAACTTATTTCGAATTCCTAATCATCCTGAAGGTACAAAAAAAGCGGAGGCAAACCTGGGAGCTGGTCTACATCGGAATAGGGGACTTGGTCTATTCCCGGAGGTATCCTTTCCAGGCAGGCCTCAATAAATTCCAGGATCTTCTCAAGGTCCAGCCCCCAGTAATAGGGCCTGTATCCCTGAAGGTAATCATGGGCAGCCTTCATCATGAGCCTGGTTCCTTTAACATTTCCGTAGCTGTAATGATAGAGCGCGACGCTCATCTGTAAAAGCCCTTTCAAAAATAAATTCCCTTTTTCCTCCATCCACATTTCTTCCAGGAGGTCATGGCATGTGTAGTAATCACCTTCATTGAAGCTTATAAAAAACTCGTAATATTCCATCGGGTAGTCCCGGCCCATCTTGCATACCTCCATATTGGTGCTAACGGTATCATATCAGATAGGAGCCCCCCATGAAATGATTATGTGGTTTTACCATTCTTGCTGTACAATAAAGAAAATGAATCAAGGGAGGGATACGCCATGGAAATTCTGTTCAATTTCCCTTTATGGGCATCTTTGGCAGCAATCTTCTTTGCCCAGTTCGTTAAAGTTCCTATCCAGTTTATCGCTACTAAAAGGCTTGACTGGTCTTTGCTCACCAGCACAGGCGGAATGCCTAGTTCCCACTCTGCGGCTGTCACAGCCCTTTCAACTGGTGTAGCCCTGGAAACAGGCCTTGATTCCCCGGTGTTCGCGATTTCAGCCATTTTTGCGGTCATCACGATGTTTGATGCAACAGGAGTCCGTCGCCAGGCAGGGGAACAGGCCATTGTACTGAACCAGCTGGTGGCAGACTTTAATAGAATCATTGAAGATGCGAAAGATTGGCCCAAAAAGCCTGAACAGGAAAAGCGCAGGGAGCTGAAGGAACTCCTGGGCCATAAACCAATTGAGGTTTTCTTTGGCGGCCTTACAGGCATCTTCCTTACTTTGCTGCTTCATTATCTTGTCTAGAAAAAGGGGGAAAAGGGATGAGAGTCTTATCATTATGTCCCAGTAATACGGAATTAATGGCATTCCTTGGACAAACAAGCCTGCTGGCCGGAGTGGATGATTTCTCCGACTGGCCCAGGGAGATTGACAGCCTTCCCCGTCTTGGACCCGACTTGTCCATCAACCTCGATCTCGTGGAAAAGCTGAACCCCGATTTGGTCCTTGCTTCCCTCAGTGTTCCTGGAATGGAAAAAAATGTGGAAGGCCTCCGGGCCCGGGGAATTCCGCACCTCGTATTAAATCCCCAATCCCTCAAGGATATTGAACACGATTTGATACGTACAGCTGAGGCTCTGGGAATGCCGGAAACAGGGCAAAAAGCGGCATTGGATTATCGGAGGAGGCTTGAAGCAGCCTCCAGGAAAAAATCACAATCAGGGCACAGGCCAACCTTATACTGGGAATGGTGGCCCAAACCGGTCTTTACGCCTGGAAAAGGGAACTGGCTTACAGAACTATCGAATGCCGCCGGAGCCCGCAACGTATTTGAAGACAAGGAGTCAGCAAGTATCCAGACAGACTGGGAAGATGTCCTCAACCGCCAGCCAGACTTTATTTGCCTCGCCTGGGTGGGCGTCCGGAGGCAGAAAATCAATCCTGCCCTCATCAGGAAAAGACCGGGGTGGAGTGATCTCGAAGCTGTCAAAAAAGGGAGGATCTTTATCCTTGAAGAGGAACTGTACTGCCGCCCTTCCCCAAGGCTGCTGGACGGATTGGAGAAGCTTTCCTCCCTGCTTGACGAGACTGCATATTAAATCCAGGATAAAAACCCAAACAGGCTGGCATCTAACTTTATGATGCCAGCCTTCTTCTTTAAAATTGTTATTCTTTATACTGCTGCCTGAACACTTGGAGGGTGGCATCTTCGTTCATTTCCTTTAGGTCTGCCTCCGTAAGGCTCCCGTCCCCCATTTTTATAATGGATACCTCAATGGTCCTTTTGCCCCACTGCGCATAGACATCTTCGACTGTATCGTAATACAGGTCCAACTTATTTCCCTTTATGGCCCCGCCCTTATCGGCCACCACCCCATAGCCATAATCGGGGATAAAGAGGACTGTTCCAATCGGGAACACGTTCAGGTCTGCAGCAATGGTCGAGAACAAGTCCCGCTTTACCTCAACACCAGAGTATGTGATTCCATAGCCTGGATGCCCGGGGTTTTTCCCGGTCGATTCAGCTCCTGCCGTATATCCTGTAGCAATGACCGTTTTTTTCGGATATTGCGTCCAGTCGACAGATTCTTCAAGGCTTTGACTTGGGCTGGCGGCATCCACTTTCACCGGAAATTCATCCTGATAAAAATATCTCAAAATCGTACCAGCATCCACTCCGGAAATCGAATGGAGGGTCGTCAGCAGGGCAGCCACGAGAAGGATGGACATAAAGAAGCGCCTCGCCCATATCTTTATTATGTACATAGAACTCTTTCACTCCTCACAAAACTATTATTTGCCCTGAGGAGGAGGAAATATTCCCAATCTCATATAAAAAACCTTCATAATTATGAAGGTTTTAAAACATTTGGTACCCTTTTTTGCGCAAAAGCCTAATGACAAACCCTGCTGCAATGGCGCCTGCCAGACCGCAGCTGAGGATAGCTATATCAGCGGGTGCAAGGCTGGCAATTTTGCTGCCAAGCTCGCGAAAAGCAGTTCCGCTATTCCGAAAGTATTCAATGAATCTTACATCATCAATAATAAAGATTGTGATGATGGGATATAGGATAGCCATGATCCATGACATTCTAAGCAGCATGTTCAGTAAAAAGCCAATCCCAAAAAATAACACAAAGAAAAGCAGCATTGATATAATCAATGTGACAATCGTTAATTCCACGATGATTCCCCCTATTTTCCATCATTCCTAGTTTACTGAATGACCGAGCGGCTTGTCTATAGGAAAAGAAAAAACCCTGCAGGATGCAGGGTTTGATGTATATATCCACTATTGCTTTTCTTTTCCGGATCCGCCGCAGCAGGAACAGGTTTCCGAACCGCCCAGCAGAAGCTGGAAGTATCCTTTACCTGAGCAATAAGGGCACTCTTTATTCTCACCTTTGTATTGGCTCATCGTCCTCTCTCCTTTAAACTTAGAATTTTCTGATAATATAACAACATCTTTAGAAATTGAAAAGATTCATTTCAGGCAAAAATAGACAGTGTAAACGGATACATTAGGCTTTTCCTTCCACATGCTTATTCTAGCTTAAAATTTCAGAAAATTATAATATCTTTTTAAACAAATAAAAAACAGACCCGGAGGCCTGTCTTTTTTAGCTTACAAAATGTTGAATTTTCCTTTTTTCATGACTAGCGATGGGCCGCCGATCATGAATAAGGCACGGTTATCAATCATTTTTTTCATGAAGGAAGCTTTTGAACCGACCAGCTTTTTGCCAAAGGCCACTCCAATCGCATCGTCTTCACCAAGGGAACATACTGTTCCTTTGATGTCTGGAGTGAAGGATTCAAGGTCTCCTTTGCCCCGGACAAGAGCTGCAATATTGCGTGCGCAAACTTCACCTTGCTGCATGGCAATCTGAGCTGTTGGCGGATATGGACGATTGATTTCTTCATTGATGATCAAAGAGCAGTCACCAACGATAAAGACGTTTTCTGATCCTGGAATCCTCAGGTCAGGCTGCACTTTCACCCGGCCGCGCATGGCTTCAATTCCAGACTTCTCGATTACGGAGTTTCCGCGTACACCCGCTGCCCAAACAACAGTAGCGGCTTTGATTTCTTCTACTTCCTCTTCTCCCTTGGCAACAATGATGCCTTCAGGTGTAGCTTCCTTGATGGCTGTTCCAATACGGAACTCGATGCCTTTCTTTTCAAGGTAGGAAACAGCATAATCTACAAGTTCAGGGTCAAAGCCTGGCAGAACCATTGGTGCTGCTTCTACGCAAACTACCTTTACCTTATGGTAGTCAACATCATATTCTTTGCAAAGTTCGGGAATTCGGTTGGCAAGTTCGCCAAGGAACTCGATACCTGTGAAGCCGGCTCCGCCGACGACAATTGTCAGCCTTTCGTCCTTCTTCACTTCCTCAGTGTTATAGGTAGCGAATTGGTATTCGATATGCTCACGAAGCTGCCTTGCCGAATTTACATTGACAATGGAGAAGGCATATTCCTTGAGGCCCTTGATTCCAAATGTTTCAGGCTCAGCTCCCAGGGCTACCACCAGGTAATCATAAACAACGTCACCGCTGTCCAGGATGACACGGTTCTCTTCCATTCTTACCTCTTCTACTGTACCTTGAACAAACTCAACCTTTTGACGATCAATGACGTCGCGAACATCATAACGGACGCGGTCATGATGAAGAGTGCCTGCTGACGCTTCATGCAGCCAAGTTGTTTCGTAGTGATAATCATTTTTATTGATGAGGACAATGTCAGCTTCGTTGACTCCAAGCTGCTTTTGCAGCCTTGTAGCTGTCATAAGTCCACCATAACCTGCTCCTAGAATAACAATTTTCGGCTTTCTCAAAGTGATCACTTCCACCTTTGTATAAAATTTGTCTAAAAATGCTTACTCTTATCTTTTACTGCTTTTAAAAAAAATACTATAACACAAAAAATAACGTAAAAGCTGTGCTTTGTGATTTTCTTCACTAATATAGACAAGAAAATTTACTATAATTGTCACACAAACTTAACAATTTATTGACCTATCTCTCATAATATTCTTTTTATCTTCTATTTTCAAGAGGTTAACAGGACAAAAATCTTCATTTCCACCCTTTTCCTGAATTAATTCAGGTCTTTTTGTTAAAAATCAGGGAATAGGGAATCTAATAAGACGCTAATTACCGGTGTTGTTTAACGTTTTATGGTATTATATAAAATGGAGTTATTTTGCTACATAGTGAGGGGGATATGGAGTGAAAGAAGATCAAAAAGTGTATGACATCACCATTATCGGTGGAGGACCTACTGGTTTGTTCACTGCTTTTTATGGCGGAATGAGACAAGCATCCGTAAAAATCATTGAAAGCCTTCCGCAACTGGGCGGCCAGCTATCTGCCCTTTACCCGGAGAAATACATATATGATGTGGCCGGATTCCCGAAGGTCCGCGCCCAGGAATTAATCAACAATCTTAAAGAACAAATGGCTAAATTTGACCCAACCATCGTACTCGAGCAGGCGGTGGAAAAGCTGGAAAAATTGGAGGATGGCAACTTTAAGCTGACAACAGACAAGCAAACCCACTACTCCAAGACCATCATTATCACTGCCGGGAACGGTGCCTTCCAGCCTCGCCGTCTCGAACTCGAAAGCGCTTCTCAGTATGAAGGCAAAAACCTTCATTATTTTATTGATGACCTTAATCAGTTTGCCGGCCAAAAGGTTGCGGTATTGGGCGGCGGAGATTCAGCAGTGGATTGGGCGCTGATGCTGGAGCCGATTGCTGAACAGGTGACAATTGTACACCGTCGCGATAAATTTAGGGCTCATGAACATAGTGTGGAAAACCTGCAAAATTCTAAGGTTGATATTAAAACACCATATGTCCCGGTGGACCTGGTCGGAAATGGTGCCGCCATTAACCAGATTATTCTTCAGGAAGCAAATGGAGACGGAAAAGTCGCCATTGATGTGGATGCAGTCATTTGCAATTTCGGATTTGTTTCTTCCCTCGGCCCAATCAAGGAATGGGGACTGGAAATCGAAAAGAATTCCATTGTCGTTAACTCAAAAATGGAGACGAACATCCCTGGCATCTATTCCGCCGGAGATATCTGCACCTACGACGGCAAGGTGAAGCTGATTGCCTGCGGCTTCGGCGAAGCGCCAACTGCGGTGAACAACGCCAAGGCCTTTTACGATCCAAAAGCGAAAATCCAGCCGCTTCATAGTTCGTCGATGTTTAAGTGACAAAGAAAAGCGGAAGCGCCTTGCTCAGCCCCGACAAGCATAAGACGCTCCAGAATAGAAGGCGTTCTTTGCCTTCAATTCTGGAGCGTCTTATGACCTCGAGGGGCTAGGCGCTGGAGCTAGACAGTTATCTAAATTCAGCAATTCATACTTTCTTATTCTCAATAAAAAAAGCAAGGTGGCCTCCACCTTGCTTTTTTTTATACTTAACAATCCTCAGGCGTCCCCGCGTTTGTTGCGGTTTTGAAAGAAGAACCGCAGCCGCAGGAAGCGATGGCATTCGGGTTGTCGATTGTGAATCCCCCGCCCATCATCGATTGCTTATAATTGATGACAGTTCCCTTCAAAATCGGAATACTGTCTTTATCAACGAGAATCCTGATGCCGTGTTGTTCCAACTCGCTGTCGCCCTCTTCGACTTCATGGGCAAATCCCATTCCGTAAGAGAGACCGCTGCAGCCGCCGCCCTTTACTGCCACTCTTAGGAAGGCTCCTTCCTCTTCATTGTGTTTCATCATATCTTTAATCTGGAGGGCAGCCTCTTCGGTAATTGTAACGATTTGTTCCATTTTTTTGCCTCCTGTCCCGGGAAAATCCCTTCTTAATAACTATTATATACAGTGTGTTCCTGCTCCTCAACCAATCGGTTTCACTAAAAAAGGAAGCTATCTATATCATCCGGCTGCATATACAGCCCAGGAATTAAAACATCGGATTATCTTCAATGTGCTGGTAAATCTTTTCGACAAGCTCCTCTGGTGTTTCAGCAGTGACGGGCTCACCATCGACAAGGGCATATAAGGACTTGGCGCATTTACCACAATAGCTGAGGCATCCATACTCGATGATATCGAGATTGGGGTCCCGCTCCAGCTGCTCAAGAGCCTTTTGCGCTCCATTTGCCAGATTGCTGATACAAAATTCAACGATCGGCACAATCATTTCCTATCACCTCTCTACTAACTGTTAATCCTACCTTTTTTTATGGATATCGTCAATGTTCCCTGCCCTTCAAGGCAAGATGCTGCTTGGCTTATATTTGTTGTTATTTTGTCACAACTTCGTTATAATTCTTATGGAGTTTAAGACAAAATCTATTTTGGAATATTATTTAGAACGGAAAGCAAGCGGTTCCACAAAGAAAAAAATTGTACGAACAGGAAGAAAGTAAAGGAAGAGAGCAGAGAAGGGGATAGTAATGATGAAAAATCTGGTTATTCTCGGGGGCGGTTATGGAGGCATGAGGATGCTTCAGCGGCTTCTGCCTAATGAGTTGCCAAATGATGTAACAATCACGCTAATTGACCGGTTCCCATACCATTGCTTAAAGACTGAATATTATGCGCTCGCGGCCGGCACCATTTCCGACCAGCATATCCGGGTGGCGTTCCCGGAGCATCCACGATTGAAGATCAAGTACGCAGAAGTCACGGAAGTTAAGCTTGATGAACAGGTTGTCTGCCTTCAGTCTGGAGAGGAAGTTCCATTTGATGACCTCGTCATTGGACTTGGATGCGAGGACAAATATCATGATATTCCAGGTGCGAAGGAATTTACCTACAGCATCCAGACGATTGAAAAGTCAAGAGCAACATACCAGGCCCTTAACAATCTTCCGGCAGGTTCAACTGTTGCGATCGTGGGTGGAGGGCTAAGCGGCGTCGAGCTTGCCAGCGAACTGAGTGAAAGCAGAAACGACCTTAACATCAAGCTGTTTGACCGCGGCAATCATATCTTGTCGGCTTTTTCCGAAAGGTTAAGCACGTATGTGGAAAACTGGTTTGACACCCACTCGGTTGAGATTATCAATAAGGCGAATATTACTAGAGTAGAAGAGGGCATCCTTTATAATCATGACGAACCTGTTTCGGCTGATGCCATCGTATGGACGGCCGGAATCCAGGCGAATAAAATCGTTCGCGACCTGCCTGTCGAAAAAGATGGAATGGGCCGGGCCATCATTACCCCAAGGCACCACCTGCCGCAATATGAAAATGTCTTCATCATGGGAGACTGCGCGAGCCTTCCACACGCTCCAAGCGCCCAGCTGGCAGAAGGGCAGGCTGAACAGATTGTTGTCGTCCTTACAAAGCGATGGAAAGGCGAAGAAGTGCCAGATTCCTTCCCGCCAATCAAGCTGAAGGGCGTACTTGGTTCCCTCGGCAAAAAACACGGTTTTGGATTAGTCGCGGAAAGGCCGATTACCGGCCGTGTCGCCAGGCTGTTAAAGTCCGGCGTGCTGTGGATGTATAAATACCATAATGGATAAGAGAAGGGTGCCCTTGGCACCCTTCTTCCATTAAGACTCGACATCCTAACAAGGCTAGGCTGGCTGGTAGCCGTATTTTTCCATTTCGGCAAAAATCGTTTTCAGGCGCGGATTGCCTTCCCCAACGACTTTCCCCTCAAGGAGAACGACCGGATAAAACATGTCTTCTTCAATTACCTGTTGCGCGAAGCTTTTCTTATCCTCATCTTCCGGAGGATTGAAGATGTCTACATAAGAGATCTTAAAGCTCTGATTGCTGTATTTTCTGCCAACAGCCGCTTCCAGCCATTCATAGGTTTCCTTGGATGATGGCAAATTGACGCAGCTTGGGCAGAGCTGGTCGGCACCGTAAACTACAATCTCGACTTCTTTTTGAAGCACAAGGCATTCCCCCCATCAGTATAATTACATTTTACAATAATGTGACCATCATGCCTAAGAAAATACTATCCCTGCAGGGTTTTTAGTTTTAACCAATAGATTTTTCAACAGGATGCGATTATAATAGAAATTATGAAAGGAGTCGATTTTACATGTCTGAGCAACAAATGTTTGAACAAGTCCAGGAAGTATTAGATAAATTGCGTCCATTCCTTCTTCGTGACGGCGGTGACTGTGAATTGGTCGATGTGGACGAAGGCGTGGTAAAATTGCGTCTGCTCGGTGCGTGCGGAAGCTGCCCAAGTTCAACAATCACATTGAAGGCTGGAATCGAGCGCGCTCTTTTAGAGGAAGTACCGGGCGTTGTCGAAGTAGAACAAGTATTTTAATTTATCGTATAACAAGCAAATATATGCAGCCGGGCCCTGTGCACGGCTGCTGTTGTTTTAATGGAACTAATAAAAAAAGCCCATCAGATTGGGCTTTTTTTATTGTCCTGATGGATGATGGAAGTATAGCTTCCGCTCCGCTCGATTTCGAGCTGGACAATTTTCATCGCGCTCAGGGAACTTTCCAGGGATTGCGCCAATTTTTTACCATTGCCCGGTTCTGCAAGGCATAGGAGCGATGGTCCCGCCCCGCTTAGGGCCGTTCCGAATGCACCGGATTCCAGGGCAAGCTGTTCAACCTCATCCCACCAGGGGATCAGCCTCCTGCGATAAGGCTGATGGAAGCGGTCGCTGGCCATCATCTTGCCTGCCACCCGCCAATTACCGGTAAAAAGGGCCGCCAGCAGCTGGTTGGCCACCGCACTTGCCTCCACTGCCTGGGAAAACGCAATCCGCTCAGGAAGGACTTCCCGGGAGGATTCTGTCAATAATTCATCTTCGGGAATGACGGCCACAAGATCCATTTCAACAGAATGGACTGGAGTCAGGTCAATCCCGCTTTCAAGCTGACTGCCAACCACCAGGCCGCCATAAATGGAGGCTCCTACATTGTCCGGATGCCCCTCTACACCGGCTGCGATTTCCAGCTTCTCCTGCCTTGAGAGCTGAAGGCCGCAGAAATGGCTTGCCAGCTCGATCCCCGCAATAATGGCTGCCGCACTGGAGCCCAGCCCGCGAGCAAGGGGAATATCGCTTTCGACCGCAAGCCTGCATGGCGGCATTTCCCTGCCATATAATTTTGCTGTCCTGATAGCTATTTGGGCGATAAAATGCTCGCTGCCACGCGGGAACCTTTTTAGTTCCTCACTAAGAGGAATGATATCCCAGTGGGAATGGAGCTCCGCTTCCACACTGAGGTACAGGTTGACTGCAAGACCAATTGAATCGAACCCTGGTCCCAGGTTTGCCGAGCTGGCCGGCACCTTGACGGTGAACATTCCTCCGCTAATCGTATTCATCGGTAGACAACTCCGCGAATATGTTCACATACCTTTTCTTCATCATTCGGCAGGACGACAGGCTTGATTGTACTGCATTCAATTGCAGTCGCCGGGTCCTTTAAGCCATTTCCGGTCAGGACGGCAACAATCCTTGCACCGAGCGGAATTTCGCCTTGCTGCAGTTTCTTGAAGACACCGGCAAGGGAAGCGCATGATGCGGGCTCAGCAAACACTCCCTCGGTGGCGGTAAGTGTGCGGTAGGCTTCAAGGATTTCTTCATCAGAGACTTCGTCAATCTTACCGCCTGACTCGTCTCTTGCATTAACTGCCAAATGCCAGCTGGCTGGATTTCCAATCCTGATGGCAGTGGCCACTGTTTCCGGGTTTTCAAATACCCTGTCATGGACAATGGCAGCCGCCCCTTCGGCTTCAAAGCCAAACATTTGCGGCAGGCCTGTTCCTTTTGCTGCATCATACTCCTTGAACCCTTTCCAATAGGCGGAGATGTTTCCCGCGTTTCCTACAGGGATAGCCAGAATATCCGGCGCGCTTCCAAGCTGGTCGCAGATTTCAAACGCAGCTGTTTTTTGGCCCTCAAGCCGATATGGGTTGACCGAGTTGACCAGGGCCACTGGCTCGGTTTCACTAATGTTTCTCACCATTTTCAGCGCCTCGTCGAAGTTGCCTTCAATCGAGATGATTTCTGCCCCATACATGACTGCCTGGGCAAGTTTCCCCATGGCGATTTTGCCTTCAGGGATGACGACGATGCAGCGCATGCCAGCCCTTGCAGCATAGGCGGCTGCAGCAGCCGAGGTATTTCCGGTCGAAGCGCAGATGACCGTGTCGCTTCCGTCTTCCTTGGCTTTGGCCACCGCCATGACCATCCCTCTGTCCTTGAAAGATCCTGTCGGGTTGGTTCCCTCCGTTTTCACATAAAGATCGACACCCCATTTTTCGGACAATGAATCCAGCCGAATCAAAGGTGTATTCCCCTCATGCAATGTCAGTGAGGGAGTGTTATCATTTACGGGAAGATATTCCCGGTACTCCTCCAATAAGCCTTGCCATCTCACGCTCCAGCACTTCCTTCCACCCTGTAAGAACTCTTGACTTCCTTCAGTGCCTTCAAATCCCGCAGCTCCATCAATATTTCCTCATAATCTTTAAGGGACGCTTTGTGGGTAACGAGAACTATTTCAGCCACACCTTTTTCCTTTACAGGCAGCTGAAGGATTTTTTCAAAGCTTACGCCATGTTTCGCGAATACAGAAGTTATTTCGGCAAAAACACCTACCTCATCTTTTACATGGAGCCTTAAGAAATACTTGGAGAAGATTTCTTCCGGAGCCTTCAGGTTTTTTTCATGCTGAGGGGCAATGGCTGAGCTTCCATTCACCTCAAGACGCATGTTTTTCACCACTCCAACCAGGTCGGAAACAATTGAAGTTGCCGTAGGCAGGCTTCCAGCCCCAGGGCCATAGAACATGGTCTCTCCCACCGCTTCGCCGTATACATAAACCGCATTGTACTCATTATGCACCGAAGCAAGCGGATGGGAATGCGGCAGCAAGGTTGGCTGCACACTGACTTCCACTCTTTCCCCGTCGCGATGGGCGATTCCTAGCAGCTTCATTGTATAGCCCAGCTGTTTCGCATAATGAAGGTCTTCTTCGGTTACCTTGGTGATTCCAGTTGTCTTTACGTCATCGAGATCCACTTTCATTGAGAATCCCAAAGTTGCGAGGATCACCATCTTGCGGGCCGCATCAAGTCCTTCCACATCCGATGCCGGATTGGCCTCGGCGTACCCGAGCGCCTGGGCTTCTTTTAGAACATCCCCATAAGCGAGCCCTTCCTGTGTCATTTTCGTCAAAATATAGTTGGTCGTTCCATTGACGATGCCCATGAGTTTGGTAATCCGGTCGGAAGCAAGTCCATCGACAAGGCTTCGGATAATCGGGATACCGCCTGCCACACTCGCTTCGTAAAATAAATCGCAGCCATTTGCGGATGCCGCCCTCAACAGCTCTGAGCCGTAGATGGCCATTAAATCCTTATTGGCTGTAACAATATGTTTTTTATTTTCAATTGCCTGAAGCAATAGCTCTCTTGTTTTTTCCACGCCGCCCATGACTTCGATGACCACATCGATGCCAGGATCATTAATAATCTCATTGACATCTGTTGTTAAAACGCTCTCGTCAATTTTTACGGCTCTTTCCTTCCCCAATTCCTGCACGAGGACTTTTTTCACCTGGATTGGGCAGCCGACCTGATGCATCAGCTTATCCTGATGGTTTTCAATTATCTTTATCACCCCGCTGCCAACCGTACCAAGACCGAGCAGTCCAATCGAAATCGCCTTCATAACTTCTCCTCGCTTTCTGTTCTCCAATGGTAAACATTTGTCTTTATATAGTAGACATTATAGTTATTGTTTTCCCTATTTACAAGGGATTTTGCCTAAAAAAATAATGTAAACGCTTCACGGTTCAACTATTTGGAAATTTCGGCTAAATAGCAAAAGAACCGCCATTAGTAGGCTGGTTCTTTTCCTCTCCGAGTTATGGCTCGAGCAGGATGGTGTTCACAAGTGTTTTTGGTTTTTGTCCAGTCAGCACCCGTTCGATATTGTCCACACAAATCTCAATCATTTTAATTCTCGTTTCCATAGTGGCACTGCCGATATGGGGCAGGGCCGTGACGTTTTCCAAAGCCAGCAGCGGGTGGTCCGCCGATATCGGCTCCTCCGCAAACACATCCAACCCTGCTCCAGCGATTTCCCTGTTTTTCAGTGCCTCGGCCAGGGCTGCTTCATCGGCGACCGCCCCTCTGGAAGCATTGATGAAAATGGCGGAGGATTTCATCTTTTTAAATACATCAGCGTTGAACAGATGCTTTGTATCCGGTGTCAGGGGAGTCATGGCGACCAAGAAGTCGGATCGTTCCACCAGTTCATCGAAAGAGCAATATTGTGCTCCCAAAGCTTCTTCCGCATCAGGCTTCCTCGACCGGTTATGGTAAAGGATTTCCATGCCGAATCCTTTGGCCCGGCGTGCCACTGCCTCGCCAATCCCGCCCATGCCGGCAATCCCGATGGTTTTATGATGGACATCATGGCCGGCAAGCAAGAACGGGCTCCAGCTTTGCCATTTTCCGTCTTTAATAAATTCCGCGGCTTCCACTACCCTTCGTGCCGCGGCCAGCAGGAGGGCAAAGGTCAGGTCGGCAGTTGTCTCGGTCAGTACATCAGGCGTATTGCAAACATAAACGCCTTTTTCCGTCGCCGCATCTACATGTATGTTGTCGTAGCCGACCGCCATATTGGCGACAACCTTCAACCTTTTTCCCGCCTCGAAAACCTCCTGTGTGACAGGGTCGGATACGACAGTTAGCAAAGCATCCGCTTTCGCTGCCTGTGACAGCAGGACATCATGCGGAACAGCCTGGTCCTCGCGTTCCCACATATGCACATCGAATCGCCCTACCAGCTTTTGATAGGCTTCCTCCGGCAATTTCCTGGTCAGATAGATATAAGGCTTCATTGTATTCTCCTCTGCTTAACAGTTGTCAAAATTATTTTAACATACTGAAACCTGACAGGGAATTACTTGTTTAGCCAGGATATCGAAGGAAGCTTCAAAGCACGGGCGGGCGCTTCGGCCAGCTGGTAAAAGCCTCCCAAAAAACGTTCGTGTTCCCCGCTCATCTTCAAATGCTTCAGCAATTGATCCTCCAGGGCAAGCTTTTGCTGCTCCGAACCGGTAATATAGTAGCCTTCCACACATTCAAAGTAATGGAGAGGAAATAACAGCCTGGAATAAAGAAGCCTCCAGGCGAATGGAGACAGCCTGGCCCCTTGCTGATAGCTGGAAAGGAACTTCCTGACTGCCGGCTGATAGGTTTGCGTATTGTAAAAATACCGTTCCCTGATCCATTCCGCCAAATCCCTTGATGGGTGGTCGAACACCCAGTCGAATGGATTTTTAATTACGTATTTGCCCCATGTCCTGGCTGTGTAACGCTCATGGCAGACCGTGCCATTGTCAGTTTCTGTCGGCTTGCCATCAAGTTCGGTGTCGGCAAGATATTGGATTGCATTTTCGGCAAGCCCCATATAATACGGAAAGGAGTCTAAAAACATTTTTTCAAATTCATTTTCCGGCTCCTGCATCAGCTTCCCATTCCATACATTTTCCATCTGATCCAGCCGCTTTTCCCAGAGCTGCTTCCATTGCCCAATCCTGTTCACCGTTTTCACCTGAAAAGGCATATACCTTCCTCTCCAATGAAGACGTGCCAGCTTGCTCCCCATTTTTTCAACAGAATTGGTTTTCAGCCCGGGATATTGAAGCAGGCAGTATTGGCTTCCTTCCCATTCACAAACCTGGGCTCCATCCCTCGCGCGGACCATTTGCGGGATTTCCTTGTCGCCAAAGCTGCGAAGCTGCCCCGAGATTTGTTCAAGCTCGCTTATTTCTTGCTCTTTCCTTCCTGTTGCGGTGATAATCAAGTAAAGCGTTTTATCCTGTTTAAAGGCTCGATATTTCTCGATATCCAGTTCATGGCCTTCCTTGATGCCGTATTTTTCCTTGAGCATTTTTTCGAACATGCCGCAGCCCCTCTTCCAATCTTTTTTTAGTACTATATGAGGGGTGGGCGAAAAACTTGTTAAAATGCCCATTTTAGGAAAACCTATTGAGAGATATATGCGAACCAAACGGGTTAAACCGAATAAATTAGGTTAAATAGATATCATAGAATTTTGGAAAGAAGGGTGACAACATATGTTAGAAAAAAAGAAATCTATTCATCTTACCGAGGAGAATGCCAGGGAATGGCTTCATAAACGAGGAGTGGAAGTAGAGGATATTGCGAAGCTTGTCTATTATCTGCAGGAAAAATATCACCCTTCCCTTGCGATGGAAGACTGCCTGGAAAATGTGGAAAGGGTTCTGTCCAAGCGTGAAGTGCAAAATGCCATCCTGACAGGAATACAGCTGGATATCCTGGCGGAGGAAGGCAAGCTTGGCGAGCCTCTCCAGTCCATTATCGCGACAGATGAAAGTTTATACGGAGTTGATGAAATCCTCGCTTTTTCAATTGTTAATATATATGGGTCCATCGGATTCACCAACTACGGCTATATAGATAAACAAAAGCCCGGCATTCTTGAGAAGCTTAATGATAAATCCAGCGGTAAATGCCATACATTCCTGGATGACATCGTCGGAGCCATCGCCGCTGCCGCGTCAAGCCGCCTGGCCCACCGCGCTGCCAATATTGATTAAAGCGAAAATGTCAAAAAAACGAGGGACTGGACTGTCCCTCGTTTTTTTACACTTCCCACTGGTCAAGTGTGTCGATTGTATAGGTTGGTTTCGTTTCGTATCCTTTAAGAAGTTCTTTTGTGGTCACTCCTGTATGTACCAGGAGGGTATCCAGGCCGGCCCTCATCCCTGCAAGGATATCTGTATCATAATTATCGCCGACCATCAGGGTCTCGTCTTTGCCTGTCCCAAGAACCTCAAGTGCCTGCTCCATGATAATGGATTCCGGCTTTCCGATAAATTGGGGTTTCGTTTGGGTTGAAACTGCTATTAGAGAGGTGAACGCCCCGTTTCCAGGCATGAAGCCGCGCTCCGTCGGGATGGCGATATCCGCATTGGTGGAAATAAACTTGGCTCCATTTCGGATTGCAAGGCAGGCCACCGCCAACTTTTCATAGGTGATTTCGCGGTCGATGCCTGTTACGACAAAATCGGCATCATCGCCGGCTTCCCTGAAGCCTTTTTCAGCCATGGACGTTCTCAGACCCTCTTCCCCGATCATGTAGACTGCCGCATCTTTTTTCTGCTCGTAGATGTAATTGGCCGTTGCCTGGCTTGTCGTGAACACTTGATGCTCCTCGGCGGGGATATCGAAGTCCCTGAGCTTCGAGGCAACCTGCGCCGGGGTACGGGAAGAATTATTCGTTACAAACAGGTAGGGAATATTTACTTTTATCAAACGGCGAATAAAATCCGCTGCCTCTTCGATCCGTTCACTGCCCTTATACATCGTGCCATCAAGATCAATCAAATAGCCTTTATACTTTCTCATCATCGTCCTCCTCGCTGTCACTGTCGCCTTCCTTCTTTAAAACCTTCAAAAGGAAGCTCCCTGCATGAGCAAAGGCCGTAAGAGGCGGCCTGGTCAATTTTTTATCTTTTAAAAGCAGATACTGGACCAAGTTCATTAGTCAAATAGCTGCGGACCCTGCCGGAAAATTGCTTCAGGCTTGGCATGTCTTTCCCGAAGCTCTCCCGAAGGCGGACATGGTCGACATTTATGTATTGCTGGACGGTCATCTTCCTGAATGGAATCAGGTTTTTATATGCCTGATGCATCTCGGCTGTAATCACGGTTTCATCCAAAAGGATGTCGATGATGTCTTCATAGCTTCCCGGATCGCGCATGATAAAGCCGTCAATCATCATATTGCCCACATCGAGGATAGCCTCAACGATAGTATGGGCCAATCGCTCCAGCGCTGCTTTCTCTATCGGGGTTTCCCATTTTTCCTGATCCGTAAAAAGGCTGATTTGCCTGTCCAAAAAGTGCAGCGTTTCCTCAATTGTATCCCTATCCACAAAATACATGCACATTCCCTCCATCATGAAACTGTCAAAACTTACGCAAGCATTTCCTCTCTATTTTACCATAATAGCGGCTCCTTTTTTCCGAATCAGCCTAAACCTGTAGGCATCCTGCTTTTCTTTTTGATAAGATGGAACAAGATGCAGCAGCATAGGGAGGAATGAAAGTATGACAGACCGCTTTTTCTTATATGATGACGTAGTACCAACAAAAACCCGCTTTGTAAGCTTTATGGGTGAAAATCAGCGCTTTGACCTCGCCATTATCCAGTCGGACCGCTATTACGGCAAACAGCTTGTTCTCGATATCCAGGGAAACCGGTTTGCCATTATCGGGCATGATGACCTGGATGAAGAGGGCTATCTTGAATACGCCTTCAACTTGTCGGAAGAGGATGCCGAGGACCTGAGATCGTTCCTGCGCTCAGCGGTATAAACCTTTAAGGGAAGCCTGCCAGTCGCTTTTTCTGCTCATTTTGTTATTTTGCCAAAAATCACAAATACTACTAACAAAGCGAAAGAAAGGGTGATTGAATGGCAAATAAGGATTCGGAAGTGTTTTCCGAGCTATCCAATGTGGAGAAAAGCAAAAATTTCCTAACAGCTGAAGAATTTCCGGAAGGACCCTATGGTTCTCCGCGAGCGGCAAGTGAGCCAGTCCAGAACAAAAGCAGTGAATGGAAGGAAGGCCAGCGATATTACAGCGCCTTTAACTATGAGAATAAAACATTGCACCAGGGAATGCCAAGACAGATGGAGGGGGCCCATCCCACCCATGACGACCCGGGGAAAGATGTACAGTCGCCTTATATTCCGTGATTACCTCTGCATAGCAAAAGGAAGGAGGCCGTTCCCCATGGGACCAGCCTCCTTCCTTTTATTTCTTCACCTTTTTGGCGATAAAATAAGCACAGCCAAAATTGCAGTATTCGTACAAATACTCACTTACCGTGCTGATTTTGGTATCAAAAGTCGCCTTTTGGTTCTGGTCCTCGAAGAACCCTTTCAGCCTGAGCTGGCCATAGCCCCAGTCCCCGACAATGTAATCATACTTGTTGAGAATATCACTGTAGCGAGAACGGAACGCTTCCTCATTGAATCCATCCCTATGTTCATCGACTACTTCATAACAGAAATTATTGATGCAAATCATACTGTCACCTCTTAAAAAATGCCGTTTCCATTCCTTGTCTATTACAAGCCAGCCTGTAAAAAAATATCCTATTTTAAATTATAACTGATTCTCCATGAATTACTAAGGAAAAAAAGAAATCTCCTGGGCAATTCTATGTACAGGAGGTGCTGAAAATGAAAAAAACAGCAGCAATCATAGGAATTTGCGGTTTTCTGACAGCAGGCTGCGCCGGCAATATGGCAGGTGACGGCAATGATACCCGGGGAATCAACCAGAGAAACGGAAACCAGCTTCATGTGAACAATAGCGAGCCTGAGCTCTACAATCGTGATGTCCCCCATGATGACAAGCGGTTCGGCTATGTCCGCCACCAACGTACAGGCGTGATGGGAGCCGACCAGGATCAGCCTGAATATGAAATTGACCGGGAACAGTTTGCTGACATGATTTCGCGTCTAAGTACACATATTCCCAATGTGGATGATGTCTCAACACTTGTAACGGATGAAGAAGTGCTGATTGTCTACCGGACGGAAGGAAATGATCGTAAAGAAACGGCAGACCAAGTCAAAAAGACAGCTATGTCCCTAGTGCCGCGCTGGTATGAAATTTATGTGTCCGATAATCCTAATCTCAGACAGAATGTCGAGAACTTTGCAACCCTTAATACCAATAGCGATGATATTGATTCACTGCTGGAAGGTGTCATCGAGCAGATGAGCCAGTCGCCGCAGGGTCAAACGGGTATAGACCGCCGGGATGATGGCAGGTCCGGCCAATCTAGCAACAAGCCGCAAAAGGCAGCCGGCAATGCCGGAAACACAATGGACAACGGAACGGGATATGGCGATACACAAAACAACCGCGGACAAGGCTCGGGCAATGGAACGGAAGGCACCGTACTGGATGGGGAATAGCAAAACAAGGAAAAAGTCCAGCATGCGCTGCTGGACTTTTTCATGTTTATAAGCTCGCCAAGGGCGCTGATTGCTTACGCCTGCTGGACCTCTTGTTCGCCAAGCTTTTGCTTTTGTTTAGCGGCCGCATTCACTTGCTCATCCGCATGGTAGGATGAACGTACCAGCGGGCCGGCCTCACAATGGCTAAAGCCTTTTTGGAGGGCAATTTCACGTAATTCATTGAACTCATCAGGATGGTAATATTTCACCACTTTCAGGTGTTTCTTCGAAGGCTGCAGATACTGGCCGATTGTCAGGATATCCACATGGTTTGCCCGCAAATCATCCATCGCTTCAATGATTTCTTCCTTCGTTTCACCCAGCCCGATCATAATGCTTGATTTTGTCGGAACTTCCGGCTGCATCTCCTTTGCACGGCGCAGGAATTCCAGGGAACGCTCATAGGTTGCCCTTGCGCGGATCCGGGGTGTAAGGCGTTTGACTGTTTCAATGTTGTGGTTCAGGATATCGGGCTTTGCATCCATCAATAGCTGCAGATTCTCATGGACGCCTCCCATATCGGAAGGCAGGACCTCAATGGAGGTGAATGGATTCTTTCGGCGGATGGCTCTGACTGTCTCTGCAAACACAGCTGCTCCTCCATCCTTTAAATCATCCCTTGCCACGGCAGTTACAACTACGTGCTTCAGATTCATGGCCACAACGGAATCAGCAACCCTTTCAGGCTCTTTTAAATCCAGTTCAGTTGGCAGCCCCGTTTTTACAGCACAAAAACGGCAGGCACGGGTACAGACATCTCCCAGAATCATGAAAGTAGCCGTCCGTCTTACTGCCCAGCACTCGTGGATGTTCGGGCACCGTGCTTCCTCACAAACCGTGTGAAGGCTTTGCTCCCGCATCATTTTCTTTAATCCGGTATAGTTATCGTTCGTATTTAATTTAATTTTAAGCCAATCAGGTTTTCTTAGGACTTCCTCTTTACTGCTCATTTTGTCACTCCATTCGCGGTATTGCTCCTTTTGTCACTTTATCATAACAAAATGGCAAGGACAAGCCGAAGAACTTTTTCAAGTTACCATATTTTTCTCATTATGATATTTCCCCTTTCTCATAAACTAAAGCCAGAGCACAAGGGCTTGTTTTTTCATTTTTTAGCGCAGCAGAGACGCTCTATTAAAAGTCCTGTTTTAGAATTAGCGGAAGGGAGGATTCCTGTGAGGTATTTTATTGCATTGGTTGTCTGTTTTTCCTTGATCATACCCAACTTCACATCGAAGGCCTTTGCCGGAGAGCAGGAGAATGTGTATGAGAGAAGAATGGAATTGTATAAAAGAGTCGAAGCGGTAACCAACCTGCCATGGTACTACATGGCGGCCATTGATCAGTATGAACGCAGCATCCGTCTGGCCAGAAAGGACCTTCCAAAAGCGGAAGGTCTTTCGGGAATTTACTTTCGGCCCGAGGAATGGGCTGGATTGCTAAACCCTGATATTCAAGATACAAATCCAGTTTCAATCCAATTCTTCAATGGCATAGGCTTTGACGGAAACGGGGACGGCAAGGCGGATGTCAGGGATGACGAGGATGTACTTCATGCGTTTGCTCAATACCTTTTAACCTATGGCACAGACCACGACAACATTAAGATTGGCCTGTGGAACTATTACAAACGCGATAAAACCGTCGGCATTATCATTGGAAAAGCTAAAATATACAAACATTTTGGCCGCCTTGACCTTGAGCAGCATGCCTTCCCTGTTCCTTTGAGAAGCAATCACAGCTATAAGAACACCTGGGGTGATGCCCGCGGCTGGGGAGGCCGAAGAATCCATGAAGGGACAGATATTTTCGCCGGATATGGAGTTCCGGTCCGGGCAACAGGATACGGCATTGTCGAAATGAAAGGCTGGAACCGTTTCGGCGGCTGGCGTGTCGGCATCCGGGACATCAACAATACGTATCATTATTTTGCCCATCTGAGCGGCTTCGCCAAGGACCTGCAGGTTGGCCAGGTCGTGGAGCCGGGCCAGGTGATTGGTGGGGTAGGAAGCTCAGGCTACGGGCCGCCGGGTACATCAGGTAAGTTTCCGCCGCATTTGCACTATGGCATGTACAAGGACAACGGATATACGGAATGGTCATTTGACCCTTACCCGCATTTAAGATTATGGTCCAGGGAGGAAAGGGCGCGTCTTAAAAAAGGATAACCCTCCTGACTGGAATAAAACAGGACAGTCTCGATCTATCCGAGACTGTCCTGTTTTTTATTTTGCTTTTGATTTTCTTGCTGCATGAGCCAGACTCGCTGCAAGGCCTCCCCAAATTATGACCATTCCGGCCAACATCATGACTACTGCACTAGCGTCCATTTATTTTGAAACCCCCTTGTCTTTTGGAATTTCATATGCGGTTGAGTCCCACTTCTTCCATTTTGCAAACAGGATTCCAACTATAATTGCCCCTATTGCCACGAGCCAGCCGAAGTAGAAGTTAAAGCTGACTGGGTATCCTCCATAGCTCGTTTTCAAATCTGTCATGACGTTCATTACCATCATGACTCCAAGAACTGCCGGAGTGATATACTTCAGGCAGATGTTCCACCAGCTGCCAAGTCGAATGTCGGAAATTTCATTGGCATGGTCACGCAGGTTATTAAGTTCCCTGGCAATCCAAACTACGATAATGATTTCAACAAGCCCGGCAAACGCAACTCCATAGTTATTAATAAACGCGTCTACTGTATCAAGGAAGTTGAGTCCCCCTTGAGTAGCAAACAGGATTGAAATCAGTGCGGAAAGACCTGCGCCAATTGCCACAGCTTTTGTACGGGAAACATTAAATTTATCCTGGAAACCTGCAACGTAAGTTTCTACGATTGAAATGAGCGATGTAAGTCCCGCAAGCGTTAAGCAAACGAAGAATACAACCCCGAACAACCCGCTGAATGCCGGAAGTTCATTAATGATCTGCGGGAATACCGCAAACGCTAGAATTACACCCTTGCTGACAACTTCATCAACTGCAACCCCTTGCTGGGAAGCCATAAAGCCGAGGGCTGCAAATACACCAATCCCGGCAAGCAGTTCAAAAGAAGAGTTTGCAAATCCCGTAATAAAAGCGTTATTTGTAAGATCCGACTTCTTTGGAAGATAGCTTGAATACGTAATCATAATCGCAAATCCAATCGATAAGCTGAAGAAAATCTGGCCATAGGCAGCCACCCATACTTTTCCGTTAAGGATTTGATCCCAATTCGGCTTGAAGAAAGCATTGATTCCCTCAACAGCTCCATCAAGCGTTAAAGCGCGGACAACAATCACAAGGAATAATAAAACAAGTGCAGGAATAAAAATTTTGTTCGCGGCTTCTATACCTTTTTTAACACCCTTAAACAGGATAGCCATTGTAATGGCCCAGACAATGACCAGCGGGAAGAATACTGATGGTACAAGACTTCCAACCTGGCCGGCATCGACAACCTTCAAATAGTCACCCACGAGGAATGTCAGCGGGTCTCCGCCCCATTGCTGGTCTATGGAGAAATAGGCGTAAGCCATGGCCCAGGCAATAATTACAGCATAATAGGTTGAAATAACGAAAGAAACTGCCAGCTGCCACCAGCCAAGCCATTCGGAGCCCTTTCTCATCCTCGCAAAGCTTAACGGTGCGGAGCCCCTGTATTTGTGCCCGATTGTAAATTCCAGGATCAAAAGCGGAATTCCTGCCGTCAATAACGCAAATAGGTACGGTAGGAAAAAGGCGCCGCCGCCATTTTCATACGCTACTCCCGGAAAGCGCCAGATATTTCCCAACCCAATTGCCGATCCGACAGCAGCAAGTACGAACCCAGCCCTTGTGCCCCATTGTGGACGATTTTCCATAAAAGAGATACCCCCCTGATATCTTTCCTTCCCTTCTATATTTAAAAGAAGAGTTGGAACTTTTTATATTTTCAGATTTCTTTTTTCCTGAGATTAGTATAGCTTGGTTTTTTTCTTTTGTCAAAATAATATTTACAGATTATTATTAAAATTTTTTATTCTTTTGTTTTTATTGATATAGCAGGAGTTCAGATGCGTTTTTTGCAAGAAAAGCTGCCCTTGGATAGAGACAGCTTTTATTATTGTTTTTTATACAAACATGTAATTAATTATGCGCCTGGCAATTACTCATTATTCTTTTTTGAAGGCAATTCCACTGCTGGCGGTACTCCTCCGCCGCCATTGTTAAAAAACTGCGGAACCTCACCTGGATGCAGGAAACCGCCGATCGGGATGTCTTCCTGGATGGTCGCGATTTCAGTTGCGAACGGGATGATAATCTGGACATTCACAATGATCCTGATGGATGCATCAATCCAAGTATTGTTGATTCCAAGCGGCTTTTGATTCCAGACCACATCTGAAATAACGTCGCCAATTGCGGTAAATTTGACAGGGATCCTGGGGCCATGGTTACCGAGGAGCGCATTTTTGGTCGCCTGGCCAAGCGGGACATAATAGACCATCCCATCTTCAGACTTAGCCTGTTCCGTCTCGAATTCAACATCTGCCAATGATTCAAGTGCTGATAGATTCCCTTTTTGCGCTTCATTGATATTCATCTGGACAAGACTTACTGTCTCTGCCTTTATCTTATTTAAAACTTCAGCGTTATACTGAATGACCGTCCTGTCTCCCCCGTCAATCGGCACATATTCTATCAGGTCAGTGGTTTGCATCCCACTGACAACCTGCTCGTTTATAGCCTTGTTTATGACAAGGGTTGCGATTTTCCTTGTCTGCGATTCAGCATAGCTCATCAAGGTTGGTTCAATTCCTTTATCAATCAGCCAAAGCCCGCCCACAGTTGAAAGGGAAAAAAAGAGCAAGGTTATCAACAGCACATGCCTGAATGGCAAGGGCCCTTTCCGCCGCAGCCGCAGGCCCATCTTTGCCAAAATAAATCCCCCCTTTACAAGCATATGTATGCAGAAAAAGGAGGACATAGGCTAAAAAAGTGTTAAATTAACGGAAAAAGCAGCCCGCTATTGGACTGCTTTTCTCATATCATTTTCTCGAGCGCGGCCTTGCCTGTCATTCCTGCCGTGATTCCAAGGTTTTCAGCTTCGATAGTTACCGACTCAAGCGGGGCTTCAAGCAATTCTTCAATGGTTTTGACGCCAACCGCCCTTCCGGCAATCACTTTCCGGTCTTTCAGTTTTTCATTTAAAAGGGCGACATCAAGCGCGCCGCACATAATATATCCTTTATCGCTTGTTACCACAAGCAGGTTGGTTTTTGGCAGTCTGACAGTAATGCTTAAAAAGGTATGGCCCTCGAGCTCGATTGGTGACACTTCAATCATGGGCAGCTCAACTCCTTTCCTTGTACTACACTCTATGTAGTACCAAGTGAAAAGGTGAAACTTTGTCTTAATTGTAGAGCTGCAAGATTTTCCATTTCAGCAGGTCGCGCAGGAATTCGGGGAGAAAGTAGGTTTTATGCTTAGAGCGGTATATCTCCGGAAAAAACCTGCCGAACGTAAACATATCCGGAATGGCAAGCGTGTAGAGTTTCTTTGGTTCCAACGGTTTATGGCCAATTAATATTTTCTGATCGGAAAACTCGACACAATCATATACAAACCTGCCCATAACGGTACCGCGGAATCCAAGGCCCTTGATTTGGAGATGTGGCCACTTCTCATCTTTCGTCTGGAGGAGCACTTCTTTTAATTCGGCTCCTGTTAACTGAATGGTGCAAGGATTGATTGGGTGAGGGCAAACCGACAGAAGGTCATATTCCGTAAGGGGTCCCTGCTCAAGGCTGTGGAGCAGCAAGCCGGCATTCAGGAAAGCACAATCGGCTTCGCACCACTCCCTTAAAGTCCTGCAGAGCAGGTCCGCCAGCGGCGAATCTTCAAAACTGCTGGCTGCCAGCTTTTGCGGCAGCTTTAAAATCGGGCTGGACAACAGGTCCTTTCCGCGCTGATAATAGCTCTCGATCTGCTCGCTTTCCCTTTCCGCGGCATCCCATTCGTTCATATCATATAATTGTGCCTTCTTGGACCGGATTTCCTTCGTCTCCTGCTCAATTTCAATCATGACATGTCCGGTAAATTGGCCGTACTTCCCGGCAGCGCCAAGGAGAGCATTTCCGGCTTTCTTTCCTTCATGCAAAATATGGTGCGTGTGCCCACCGAGAATGAGATCAATTTCAGGATATTTTTCACCAATGATTTCATCTTCGTTGATCCCGAGGTGGGAAAGGAGAATGATCAGGTCGGTTTCCTTCCGCAGGCTGGCAACGCAGGAAGCCAGTTCTTCCATCGGATCTGACACCTTCCATCCCAGCATATCGTAAAAGGTACTGAAATTGGCTGTGAGGCCGATGACACCAATCCTTGTTCCAGACTTTGTTATGTACGTTTCGTAAGGCTGGGCCCATACCGGCCTGGTGCCGTCCTTCCGGTAAAGGTTGGCAATCAAAACCTTGAACTGCTTTTTCTCATACATCGAGTCCAGGTCCTCATAAGGCATCGTTATTCCTTCATTGTTGCCAATGGTAACCGCATCATAACCAGCCTGGTTCAGGAGTTCGGTATTGCCCTTCCCGCGCGTTGCATCTGATAAAGGATGCCAGCGGTCCATATGGTCGCCGATGTCAAAAAGGAGAACCTCATCTCCTTCCTGCTCATGCCATCTTCTCCTTTCTGTGACAAGGTCGTGGATTCTCGGCCAATGTTCAAAATGGCTGTGAAGGTCATTCGTATGGTATATATGTAAAACTTCCAATAGTCTCAATCCCTTTACTAGAAAAGTGAAGCGTTGCCCGTTTCCGGTTATTAAAATAGATCCAGCTGTCTTGGGGCAAGGCCACTATAATCGATATTGAGGATTTCAAGCATATGCCGGGCATTGTCTGCCGCATCCCCGCCAGAGTTATTGTTAAAGACGGCATAAACATCTTCAGCCTCATTTTGAAGCTTTTTTAAATAATCGGCCCATTCCTTCAGCTCGGTATCATTATATCGATATAAATAACGGACTTCCCGCCAATTGTCCCCCGCAGTCTTGTTCCAGCCATGCACATTCCGGCCATGGAACCTCACCAGAACTTTATCGGGAGAGGTGGATGTAAGGACAATTGGAACAGACCCCTGTCCTGCCTGAGGTTCATCACAGATGCTGTGAATCCAGTTCTCCTGCTTCATGAATTGAAGTGTTTTATGCTCCATTTCCCCGGCAAACCAGGACTGGTTACGAAACTCAAGGGCACATGGGGTGTCTCCCATTTGCTCGCGGCACCAGCGCAGCAGTTCCACATTCTCACGTTTGCACTCGAACCAGGGCGGAAACTGGAATAGGACCATCGCAAGCTTGGAAGCTTCCTGATAGGGCTTAAGCGACTCACGAAAGGCCGCAAACATCTCCGATTTGGAATCGAAGGGCATTTTGCCTCGCTGGTGGCCAGTCATCCCCTGATAGGCTTTTACAATGAATTGAAAGGACTCAGGAGTATCCTGCACCCATTTTTCCGCATTTTTGACCGGCTGGATCGCATAGAAGGAGGCGTCCACCTCCACGATCGGAAAATGGCTGGAATACTCTTTTAATTTATCCCTTGGTGCGACCCTTCCGCCATATAAGCTGTCGTGGTCGCCCCAGCCTGTTAAACCTATGTGAATCATGAACGCACCTCCAAAGTATATAATATCATATTCAACCTTTTCCCGATTTTCAAATCTTTTTACCCGAATGAGGAGTGACAGAAACAACATGTGGTCCTCCCTGAGTAGGATGGGTATTTTTGCGGATGTTTTTTTATCTTAAGGGTTTGTCAGTGCCTTTTTCTCCTGCTTTTCCTGGTTTTTGGGTCTTGAGAAAGGCTGTCAGTGCCTTTTTTTCCGGATTCCCCTGTTTTTTGGGCACTGAGAGAGGCTGTCAGCACCCTTTTTTCCAGCTTCCCCCGATTTTTGGGCACTGAGAGAGGCTGTCAGTGCCTTTTTTTTCAGCTTTCCCCGATTTTTGGGCACTGAGAGAGGCTGTCAGTGCCTTTTTTTCAGCTTTCCCTTACTTTTGGGCACTGAGAGAGGCTGTCAGCACCCTTTTTTCCAGCCTCCCCCGATTTTTGGGCACTGAGAAGGGCTGTCAATGCTTCTTTCCGGCTCTCCCTTACTTTGGGGCATCAAGACCGTCTGTACTCTTAAAAAGATCCCCAAAGCAAAAGAAAGCCGCCTGCTGTTCATGCAGGCGGCCTTTTCCTCTATCTCCAAAAATGAATTAACCGATGGAACCTTCCATCTCAAACTTGATCAGACGGTTCATTTCAACGGCATATTCCATTGGAAGTTCTTTTGTGAAAGGCTCGATGAAGCCCATTACGATCATCTCTGTTGCTTCTTCTTCAGAAACTCCGCGGCTCATCAGGTAGAAGAGCTGTTCTTCGGAAACCTTCGAGACCTTCGCTTCATGCTCAAGCGAAATATTGTCATTCAGGATTTCGTTATAAGGAATTGTATCGGAAGTAGAGCTGTTATCCATGATCAGCGTATCGCACTCGATGTTGGAACGGGCGCCATCCGCTTTGCGTCCGAAGTGGACAATTCCGCGGTACGTAACCTTTCCGCCCTGCTTTGAAATTGACTTGGAAACGATTGTGGATGATGTGTTTGGCGCAAGATGGATCATTTTCGCACCTGCATCCTGGTGCTGGCCTTTTCCGGCAAGGGCAATGGAAAGAGTCATTCCTCTTGCTCCTTCGCCTTTTAAAATAACCGCAGGATATTTCATCGTCAGCTTGGACCCGATGTTGCCGTCGATCCATTCCATCGTGGCATTCGCTTCACATACCGCACGCTTTGTAACAAGGTTGTATACGTTGTTGGCCCAGTTCTGGATCGTTGTATACCGGCAGTAAGCATCTTTTTTGATGATGATTTCAACCACCGCACTATGCAGGGAGTTGGTTGTGTACACAGGAGCCGTACAGCCTTCGACGTAGTGTACATGTGCACCTTCATCAACAATGATCAGGGTACGCTCAAACTGACCCATGTTTTCGGAGTTGATGCGGAAATACGCCTGAAGCGGAGTATCCACTTTGATTCCCTTTGGCACGTAGATGAACGAGCCGCCGGACCATACTGCAGAGTTGAGGGCTGCAAACTTATTATCAGTCGGCGGAATTACTTTTGCCCAGTGCTCACGGAAAATATCTTCGTTTTCCTTAAGGGCGGAATCTGTGTCCTTGAAGACAATTCCCAGTTCTTCAAGGTCTTCCTTCATGTTGTGGTAAACAACCTCGGATTCGTACTGTGCGGAAACACCTGCAAGGTATTTTTGCTCAGCTTCCGGAATACCAAGCTTGTCGAATGTGCGCTTGATTTCGTCCGGAACCTCATCCCAGGATTTTTCCGACTTCTCGGAAGGCTTGACATAATAAGTAATTTCGTCAAAGTTCAATGAATTTAAATCTCCGCCCCATTGCGGCATTGGCATATTGTAAAAATGCTCAAGGGACTTCAGGCGGAAATCAAGCATCCACTGAGGCTCTTCCTTCATCTTGGAAATCTCTTCAACGATTTCACGAGTCAATCCTCGTTTAGACCGGAAGATGGAAACGTCTTTATCGGCAAAGCCATATTTATAATCACCGATCTCAGGCATTTTTTTAGCCATCGTCGAATTCCTCCATTCTTATTGAAGCAGAAGTTGTCTGCTTCCCTTGTTTTTCCTCTCGTGTCGCGCTGAAAGCTTATTGGCTGTCTTCGTTCAGGCCTTTTTCCATCGCTTTCCATGCAAGGGTGGCGCACTTAATTCTCGCCGGGAATTTGGCTACACCCTGGAGAGCTTCAATATCGCCCAAATCCAGGTCCTCTTCGTCATATTCCTTGCCCAGCATCATATCAGAGAAAATCTTTGAGAGCTTGATTGCGTCTTCTACGGTTCTCCCTTTAATGGCCTGCGTCATCATAGAGGCTGATGACATCGAAATGGAACATCCTTCCCCTTCAAACTTCGCGTCTGATACCTTTCCATCTTCGACTTTCATCGTCAGCTGGATCCGGTCCCCGCAGGTCGGGTTGTTCATGTTGATTGTCAGGCTGCCATCTTCCTCAAGGATCCCTTTGTTCCGCGGGTTTTTATAATGATCCATGATGACTTGGCGGTACAGGGTATCTAGGTTATTAAAAGACATCGCTGAAATACTCCTTTGTTTTGACAAGTCCAGCAACCAGTTTATCAATATCATCTTCCGTGTTATACAGATAGAAACTTGCCCGGGCAGTGGCCGACACGTTCAGCCATTTCATCAGCGGCTGGGCACAATGGTGTCCGGCACGCACGGCAATTCCCTCTGCATCCAGCACGGTAGCCACATCATGCGGATGGACATCTTCCAGATTGAAGGTGACGACACCTGCACGGTTGGATGCATCCTTAGGGCCGTAAATAGTCAATCCTTCAACAGTGGACATCTTCTCCATGGCATAGGCAGCCAGTTTGTGTTCGTGAGCCTCAAGATGCTCCATCCCTACTTCATTGAGGAAGTCGATTGCCGCTCCCAGGCCGATGGCGCCAGCTATAATCGGAGTACCGCCTTCAAATTTCCACGGCAGCTCTTTCCAGGTTGATTCGTACAGGCCGACAAAGTCGATCATCTCTCCGCCAAATTCGACTGGCTCCATTTGTTCCAGCAAATGCTTCTTGCCATACAAGACCCCAATTCCAGTAGGGCCGCACATCTTATGGCTTGAAAAAGCAAAGAAATCACAATCAAGGTCCTGGACATCGACATTGAGATGCGGTGCACTCTGAGCTCCGTCTACTACCATGATGGCGCCATTTTCATGGGCAATCCGGGCGATTTCCTTCACCGGGTTAATCACGCCGAGTACGTTTGAAACCTGCATGACTGAAACGATTTTCGTGTTTGTTGTGATCGTATTTTTCGCATCCTCAAGAGAAATGCTTCCATCTCCCTGAAGAGGCAGGTATTTCAGCGTGGCGCCAGTCGCTTTGGCCACCTGCTGCCACGGAATGATATTGCTGTGGTGCTCCATATAGGAAATGACAATTTCATCCCCCTCACTTAAATTTGCGCGTCCATAGCTGGCTGCAACAGTATTAAGGGAGGTGGTTGTTCCTCTTGTGAAAATCACTTCCTGAATGGATTTTGCATTAATGAATTTCCTTACCTTTTCACGGGCACCTTCGTAGCCGTCTGTCGCCCTGGTACCAAGAGTATGAACTCCACGGTGAACGTTGGAGTTGTATTCGCGGTAATATTTATCCAAAGCTTCAATCACTTGGACAGGCTTCTGGGAGGTTGCCGCACTGTCAAGGTAGACTAGCGGATTCCCGTTGACTTCCTGGTTCAGTATCGGAAACAGTTCACGAATCTCCCGGGCGTTCATTATTTAACTTTCCTTTCAATCACTTCAACCAGCTGTTTCTTGACTCCTTCGATCGGAAGCTCGTTAACGACTGGAGCAAGGAAACCGTGAATCACAAGCCTTTCTGCCTCAGCTTGTGAAATTCCGCGGCTCATCAGGTAATACAATTGAAGTGGATCTACCCTGCCAACGGAAGCAGCGTGACCGGCTGTCACATCGTCCTCATCAATCAAAAGGATTGGGTTGGCATCGCCGCGGGCCTTTTCACTCAGCATCAATACGCGGGACTCCTGCTCTGCGTTCGATTTTGAAGCACCGTGTTCGATTTTCCCGATACCGTTAAAGATTGAAGTCGCACTGTCTTTCACAACACCGTGCTTTAAAATGTAGCCTTCGGAACGCTTTCCAAAATGGACAATGTTCGTCGTGAAGTTTTGAACCTGCTCGCCGCGGCCAACCACTACGGTTTTTGCATCGCCATAAGAGCCGTCACCGACAAGGTTTGTCACATTCTCGGATACTGTGTTTCCATCATTCATCATGCCAAGTGCCCATTCGATCCTCGCATCACGGGCAGCGATGCCGCGGCGGTTGACATAGGTTGTAACACCCTTTGCCAATGTGTCGACAGCGCCATACTGGATTCTCGCATTGTTTCCGGCAACCGCTTCAGTAACGATATTGAACTGGCTGTCCGCTTGCGGAACCGTTGAAATGTAGTTTTCTACATAAACTACAGAGCTGTTGTCTTCTGCCACAACCAGTACATGATTGAAAACATTGGCTTCTGCATTGTCGTGCACGAAAATGGCTTGGACCGGCTGGGTGATCTCCACATTTTTAGGAACATAAAGGAATGCTCCGCCATTCATGAAAGCAGCATGCAAGGCTGTCAAACGATGCTCATCACTTTTAACAGCTGTCATGAAATATTTTTTCAGCAATTCGCCATGTTCGCGGGCTGCTGTGAAAATGTCGGTAAATACGACACCTTTTTCCCGCAATTCCTTGGATACGGAAATGTAGGCGGGCTTATTGTTACGCTGGATATAAAGGCTGCTGTCCTTCGCTTCCAGGTTCACAAGGGCCTTCACGTCCTCCGGCAGCTCATCGAGGCTTGCGAATGCTTCGCTCTTTACAAGCAGATTTGCAAACTGGGTGAAGTTCCATTTGTCAATCTTGGTTTTATCCGGTCTAGGCATCGGAAGCGCATCCGCTTTTTCCAGAGCCTGTACACGCAATTCTGTCAGCCAGTCCGGCTCATTCATATCTTTTGAAAAGGAAGTAATATATTCCTGATCAAAAGGCAGCTTTGTTTCAGTAGTCATATTGATCCTCCCCTAAGGCTTACGCTTCCTGCCCAACTGTTTCGTCTTCGATTCCCAACTCTTGCTTAATCCAGTCGTATCCTTCGGCTTCCAGACGTTGTGCAAGCTCTGGTCCGCCGGACTTGACAACTTTGCCCTGCATCATGACATGTACATGATCAGGTGTGATATAATTTAACAGGCGCTGATAGTGTGTGATGATCAGGCAGCCGAAATCGGAACCGCGCATTTCATTGATTCCATTGGAAACAACCTTAAGCGCATCGATATCAAGCCCTGAGTCGATTTCGTCCAGGATGGCGATTTTTGGTTCAAGCATCATCAATTGCAGGATTTCATTGCGTTTCTTTTCACCGCCGGAGAATCCTTCGTTAAGGTAACGCTGAGCCATGTTCGGATCCATCTCTAGGAATTCCATTTTGGAGTCCATTTGACGGATGAATTTCATCAATGAAATTTCCTGTCCTTCTTCACGGCGGCTGTTGATTGCGGAACGAAGGAAGTCAGCATTGGTCACACCGCTGATTTCACTTGGATATTGCATTGCAAGGAACAGACCAGCGCGGGCTCTTTCGTCCACTTCCATTTCAAGGACGTTTTCACCATCTAAAGTGATGCTTCCGCTTGTGACTTCGTATTTCGGATGTCCCATAATAGCTGAAGACAATGTCGATTTACCTGTTCCGTTCGGCCCCATGATGGCATGGATTTCGCCACCTTTGATTTCAAGGTTTACACCTTTAAGGATTTCTTTGCCTTCAATCTCAACATGAAGGTCCTTAATTGATAATACAGATCCACCCATAATTCTTACCTCCATTAATAAGAAAAGATATTTATCCGTTTTAACGGTTATCCTTTTCATTCTCACTTTATTCTCATTACAATCTTATAACAAATTAAATCTAATGGCAACCGTTAAAGGCCTTAATGTTTCGGTTGAAACCAGTGAGTTTCATCCGTTTATTTTTAGCAAACAGGGAGTTTTTCATGTATATATAGAAGAAACCAGTGCTATTATAACACTGGTTTCCTTTTTACCAAATCAATTGGAATGGACTTTTCGTTCGATATCGGATAAAATTCTCTGGCTTTGCAAGTAATCTTCCTCACGTCTCTGTTCAACCTTCATTCTTACCTCATGCTTGGCACAATATACTTCCAAACATACACCGTGGGCACTTTGCATTGCTTTGTCCATTCTATCCGTATAGTTCATCTGTAGAAAACTAATAACGAATCATCCCTTCATATTTTCGCTCGCAGGCGTTTTTTTTACATTAATATCGTAACACTCCTTCTTTACCCTTCACAAAGTCGAAAAAACCGGAAATTTTTGGCTAAGGGGGGCTGAATGAGGCTCAGCACCCGCTAATCCGGCCTATTCGTAAAATTCTGGGGATTTAAAGCTAGTTTCTTCTATTCATTAGGTTATATCGGCTGAAAACCTGACTATAAAAAAAACGGGCATAAGCCCGCCTTTCTTTAAAGCTATTCCGATACCGGGACAACGGCACCTTCATATTTTTCAAGGATGAAGTCCTGGATTTCCTGAGAACGAAGTACTTCTACGAGAGTCTTGATGGCTTCCTTGTCCTTGTCGCCTTCCCTGACTGCAATGACATTAACGTATGGGGAGTCGCTCTCTTCGATGGCGATGGAATCTTCAAGCGGGTTCAAGCCTGCATCAATTGCATAGTTGGAATTGATCAGGACCGCATCTCCTTCGCCATTATTGTAGATTTGCGGAAGTAGTGCCGCTTCATACTCAGCATCAAATTTCAGGTTCTTGGGATTTTTAACCACATCCTCAAGTGTGGCTTTGGTTTTGTCGACGCCTTCTTTAATCGTAATCAAACCTTCCTTTTCAAGCAGGGAAAGCGCGCGGCCATGGTCTGCCACTGAGGAGCTAAGGATGATTTGGGCCCCATCAGGAAGGTCTTCAAGGTTCTTTACCTCTTGTGAATAAATGCCAATCGGTTCAATGTGGATGCCGCCTGCATTTTCAAATTTGTAGCCATGCTCTGCCATTTGGGCTTCAAGGTAAGGGATGTGCTGGAAGTAGTTCGCATCCAGTTCTCCGGAATCAAGCGCCTGGTTAGGAATGACATAGTCCTGGAATGTTTCAATATTAAGAGTGATGCCTTTTTTCTCCAAGAGCGGCTTTGCCTCTTCAAGGATTTCCGCATGCGGCACGTTGGAGGCACCAACAGTCAACTCCTGGGTTTCAGCGTTCTCTTCGCTCGTTCCGCCTTCATTTGCCTGGTTGCCCTCGTCTCCGTTTGTTCCGCACGCTGCAAGAACAAGAATGAAAACTGCTGCAAAAATTGTACTAAGCCATTTTTTCATGTTTTACACTCCTTTAACGTTTGTCTAGTTTTGATGTTATATAGTCACCAATAAATTGGATAACGAACACGATCGCCAGAATAACAACCGTAGCAAACAAGGTTACATCGCCGCGGCCCCGCTGGAAGCCTTCAAGGAATGCCAGGTTTCCAAGTCCTCCCGCCCCGATTACACCAGCCATTGCCGTAAACCCGACAAGGGCAATGGCCGTAACAGTAATGCCCGATACGAGGGCCGGCATTGATTCTGGCAGCAGAACCTTCCAGATTACCGTACTTGTTTTTGCTCCCATTGACCGTGCAGCCTCGATGACGCCTTTATCAATCTCCCTTAGTCCTATTTCTACCATTCTTGCGTAGAATGGGGCAGCACCAATTATGAGAGCCGGCAACGCTGCATTTTCGCCAATCATCGTTCCCATGATGAACTTAGTAAAAGGAATTAATAAGACAATCAGGATGATAAAAGGAATAGATCTGAAAACATTGACGAATGTACTGATCACCAGATTAACAGGCCTGTTTTGCCAAATATTCCCCTTCGCTGTCAGGAAAAGCAATAAACCAAGTATAATGCCCAATACAAAGGTTGCAAGAACAGAGATTGCCGTCATATATAGAGTCTCCGTTGTAGCTTCCCACATCCTGTCCAACTTTACATTAGGAAAGAAGGTTTCAAGCATTTGTAATCACCTCCACTCCTACTCCCTGTGAGGACATATACTTAATGGCTTCCAGGCTGACTTCCTCTTCACCATCAAGATGGATGAATAAAGTTCCATAAGCCCCTTCCTGTGTCTGGGTGATTTTTCCTTGCAGGATGTTCACCATAACCGGGTAGTTCCGGATTGTATTCGTGATCAATGGCTGTTCTGCGCCCTCTCCGACAAAAGTAAGCTGCACCACTTTTCCATGAGGATAGCGCTGAAGCAGGTGCTCAACCGTTTCTTTTGTCTCTTCCGGCTCGGTCACCTGCTGGACGAACCTTTTAGTAATAGGCTGCTGGGGATTTTTAAATACATTCAGGACGGGGCCTGACTCTACTATTTTTCCGCCTTCCATTACGGCAACACGATGGCAGATTTTCCGGATAACGTGCATTTCATGTGTGATGAGCACAATGGTCAATCCCAGACGCCTATTAATATCTACCAGAAGGTCAAGGATGGAATCCGTTGTCTGTGGATCAAGAGCCGAAGTCGCTTCATCACAGAGAAGCACCTTCGGGTTATTAGCCAGCGCACGTGCAATTCCAACCCTCTGTTTCTGGCCGCCGCTCAGCTGGGAGGGATAAGCGTCACCGCGGCCATCCAGACCTACAAGGCTGATCAATTCGTTTACCTTCTTTTCCCTCTCCTGCTTAGCTACTCCTGCTATTTCAAGCGGAAAAGCGATATTTTCCGCTACTGTCCTTGACCACAATAAATTAAAATGCTGGAAAATCATCGAAATTTCCTGCCTTGCCCTCCGAAGTTCAGCTCCTTTTATCCGGGAAACTTCGCGTCCAGCCACATTAATGGTTCCTTCGGTGGGAATCTCCAGTCCATTCAGCATCCTGATCAGTGTGCTCTTCCCAGCACCGCTATAGCCGATGACACCAAAGATTTCTCCCTCTTCTATTTCAAGGTTGACCTTATCGACAGCCTTGACATCGCCATTTCTGGAGGCATATGTTTTAATGACATCCTTGATTGAAATCAAATTTGTTTCACCCTCTCTTATTCCCAATAGCTTGACCGCTAAACAAACCGATATACTAGCTTAAGGAAGCCCCCTTGGCTTAGCTTTCCTGTACCGTGAAGAAAACATTCAAACTACATCACGGCGCCAAGGCGGCAACCATCCGTTTGCATAATAAAAGCCCTCCTGCAGCGAGCAGAAAGGCATGATATTTAAAAACCTTTCTCTCATCTCCCAAAGCATTCGCTTTGCGTGAATTGGCACCATTTCAATACGAATATTGACGGTTGCCGGGCTTCATAGGGCACTTCCCTCCACCTCTCTTGATAAGAGCGATATATATAATTTTTGTTTATGCGGATTAATAATACGAGTGTGATTCTATCACGGAATAAAAATGGGTGTCAACAAAAATATATTACATGAATCGTTTCCACTTTTTTCAGGCCTGCTGGTTTGCCGGTGCAGGAATACCTGTTGCCTGCTGGATGGCTTGTTCAAGGTCCGCAATCAAATCATCAACATGCTCAATGCCTATCGACAGCCGGATGAGGTCTTCCGGAACTCCAGCAGCTTTTAATCCCTCCGCGTCAAGCTGCTGGTGGGTCGTGCTGGCCGGATGGATGATTAAGCTTTTTGCGTCTCCGACATTGGCAAGGTGGGACCATAGTTCAACCGAATTAATCAGTTTTGCACCGGCTTCCCGTCCGCCTTCAATACCGAAAACAACAACGGAGCCAGCCCCTTTTGGCAGGTACTTTTGGGCAAGCTTCTCATCAGGATGTGACGCATGGCCAGGATAGGATATCCAGGAAACAGCCGGGTGGGCCTCAAGATACTCTACTACTTTCCTTGTATTGGCTATATGCTCTTTCATGCGCACATGCAGCGTTTCCAGGCCAAGGGTGAACTGGAACGCATTTTGCGGGCTGAGAGCTGGGCCGATATCACGCAAAAGCTGGACACGGGCTTTCGCGATAAAGGCAGCTGCACCGAGGGCTTCGCTGTAAACGAGATTATGGTAACTGGCATCAGGAGTTGTGAATCCAGGGAACTTTGGTGAATTCCAGTCAAACTTGCCCCCATCCACGATAATGCCTCCCAATGCCGTTCCATTGCCTAGCAGCCATTTAGTGGCTGAGTGAATGACAATGTCGGCTCCATGTTCAATTGGCCGGCAGAGATATGGAGTGGCAAAAGTATTGTCAATAATGAGCGGTATTCCTTCTTCATGGGCAATTTCCGCCGTTTTCCCGATATCAAGAACACGCAAGCTTGGATTGCCGATCGTTTCGGCAAAAATGGCTTTCGTCTTGTCTGTAATGGCGGCACGGAAATTTTCAGGGTCGGTTGAATCGACAAACTTCACTTTGATTCCATAACGGGGGAGCGTAACGGCAAACAAATTGTAAGTTCCTCCGTATAATTGCGAGGCAGAGACTATCTCATCACCTGCATGGGCAATATTTAAAATGGCCATCGTGATCGCCGCCATTCCGCTGGCAACAGCAAGGGATCCAATTCCGCCCTCAAGCATGGCAACCCGTTCTTCAAATACAGTCACGGTCGGATTGTGGATGCGGGTGTATATGTAGCCATTTTCCTTCAATGCAAACAGGTCGGCCGCATGGTCCGTATTTTTGAACTGATAGGCATTGCTCATGTAGATTGGCAGCGCCCTCGCCCCAGTTGACGGATCCGCGGCAAGCCCCCCATGTACTCCCAGAGTTTCCAAATGATATTCCTTTTTCTCAGCCATTTTCCCATCTCTCCTTTTTTTGTTTTTATTAAAAGTTCTGATTATAAAAACAATAACACGAGACAGGAAATCTTGGTAGAAAAAAAACAAAATAGACAATACCCAAGGCATTGTCCTTTCATTTTCCGGGAAATATGTCAAATTCCCGCTGCTTATACTATTTTTTGCTGAATTTGCTCATGCAAAAAAGGGACAGAATGGAAAGCATAAATCTTTTCGACAATTTCCCCGCCGGAGATGAGCAGCAGGCATGGTACGCTTTTAATTTCAAGCCCTTCCGCCAGCCCGGGCATATAATTGAGGTCCGCCTTGCCCAGCGGAAGCTTGGGGTAAAGCTTTTGTACGACCTCGAGCATTTTTGAAGCCATTAGGCATGTACCGCAAAGCGGCGTGTAAAAATACATTAGGCCGGTGCCTCTGTTTTGGATAAATTGTTCAAATTCCGTCTGTGTCCAATCTTTCATCCATTCCTCATCCTTTTTCCAAAAACTCCGCATGGACATCAATGTTTGCGCCAAGCAATACGGTTGCCAAGTGTTTCTCGGGGGCTGTCGCCACTTCCCTGTACATTTTATCAATATAAAGATGGCTGGCTTCCGGGAACTCGCGCTTAAACTGCTTCCTGAGTTTTTCCCCGGAATCGTCCGCGTCAACAAGTATATAGACATCTTTATGAAAAAGGCTCTCAATCAGCTCATCAAGCCGTGAAAGGCCTATTGTGCCATTTGTACAAATGATTTCCACAGGCTCGTTCAGAATGTTCTGGACCTTTCTTTTATCTGAAGAGCCTTCTACAATAATGACTTTATGATTCTCTTCCATCCTGATTTCCACCGCCAGACGACATTACTTTACATTATTATAATCATTTGAACACAGTTTGTGCTGTTTTGCTTTCCTATCTTTATTGTCCTGTTTCCAGAGAGATATTGCAAAAAAATTGCCCTGTAATGGACAAAAAACAGCGGAAGCAGTCCGCTGTTTTTTTTTCAACACCAGCCGCCTTCGTCACAATCAGTATATCTAGGCTCGGACTTAGCCGGAACGGAGACATGCTGGAAGATTCTTTGCTGGTTCGTTTCAAAGTGGTGTTCAAGCTGAAAAGTGCTGCCCTGCGGCAGTGTGATGGTGCCAACCTTTTCATCCTCCAAATACAGCTGGATCTCCCCATTGTTCAATTTGCCGACAATACGGTCGGTAACATCAAGCTTCCGTTGTTCCAATGTCACTCTTCTCACCTCTTTTTTGTCCTTACACGTATTCTGCCCGAACCTTAGCCTGCAAGTAGTGGTAATTAACGGTGAAAAATATATATAGGACAAAAAAAGCATCCCGTAAAAACGGAATGCTTTTTTGCTTATTCATTAATCATTTGGTCATATTCTTCAGAGGACATAAGCTTGTCCACTTCGCTTGCATCGGAAGGCTCGATTACAACCATCCATGCTTTTTCATATGGTGATTCATTCACGAATTCAGGGCTGTCATTCAGGTCTTCGTTAACCTCAACCACTTTGCCGCTGATTGGCGCATAAAGTTCAGACACAGTCTTAACGGATTCCACACTGCCGAATGGCTCATCCGCTGTTAATGTGTCGCCGACTTCAGGAAGTTCCACGAACACGATATCGCCAAGCTCAGATTGTGCAAAATGAGTGATGCCAATACGTACGTTTTCTCCTTCTGTCTTTACCCACTCATGCTCTTTGGAATAACGTAAATCTTTTGGTGTAGTCATTTAATGATCCCTCCAATTAATTTATGATGATTCAATCACCGATGCTTTGCTTTTTCTTACTTCAGCCAATTTTTTTCGTACTCTTCTTCTTTGAAACCTACTGTAACTTTGTTTCCATCAGTCAGCAAAGGGCGCTTGATCAGCATGCCGTCGGATGCCAAAAGATCGAGAAGTTCCGATTCTGATGCTGTTTTCACCTTATCCTTCAACCCGAGCTCGCGATATTTCTGGCCGCTCGTGTTAAAAAATTTCTTCAGTTCAAGCCCGCTCGCCTTATAGAAGCGTTCAAGCTCTTCCCTTGAGGGAGGGCTCTCGACAATATGTACTTCTGTATATTGGATATTGTTGGCATCCAGCCATTTTTTAGCATTCCGGCATGTACCGCATTTGGGATACCAATAAAAAGTTAACGACATTTCACCACCACCCTATCTTTTCCTGACATAGTACCCTCTAAACGGATATTACCATATCCTATAGGCAAATTCTAATATTCCTGAGGAAAATTTTCATTTTTCTTTAAATAAAAACAGGCCACCTCCCGGGGGGCCTGTCATAATCATTTTGTTAGACAACGAAACGTTCAGCTTCAATCAGCCTGTCAGCTGCTTCTCGCTTTTTCGGAATCACATTGATTGGTGTATAGCGTGTCACTTTGCGGAATGCGGACATCAGCATGCGAAGCGTGTCTCCCTCTTCCGCCGCCACAAGTGTTTCTTTGGCATCCTGCTCAATTTTAATAAAGGCTTCCTGGCAGAATATTTGGGTATAGAGAAGTTTTTGCTTGCTCTTCTCGAGACCTGACTTTTGAATGGCCTTCTCGGTTCTAAGAACAACTGATTCCATGGCATAGGCGTTGGAAACGATATCGGCAATATTTACAAGAACCTCCTGTTCCCTGTCAAGGGCCTTGCCAAACTTTTGTGCGGCCAATCCGATTGCCAGCAAGGCAATTTTCTTGGCATTGGCTACAAGATATTTTTCCTGTGCGAGCGGTTCATCGCCTGGCTCTTGGGGCATCATCATCATCAATTCTTCCTGAAGCTGCTGGGCTTTCTGGAACAATGGAAGTTCGCCCTTAAGCGCTTTTCTCATATAGGTTCCGGGAACAAGCATGCGGTTGATTTCGTTTGTTCCTTCGAAAATGCGGTTGATGCGGGCATCACGATAGGCTCGCTCAATTTCGTATTCCTGCATGAAACCATATCCGCCATGAATCTGGACTCCTTCATCCACTACATGGTCCAGTGTCTCCGAAGCAAAAACCTTATTCAGGGAACACTCAATGGCATATTCGGCAACCACTGCGGCCACTTTATTGCCATCATTCAGCTCTTCTTCCGTCATCCGGCCCATGCTGTTCTCATACAGGCCAACTGTGCGGTAGACGGAGCTTTCAGTAGCATAGATTTCAGAAGCAAGAGTAGCAAGCTTTTCCTTCGTCAGGTTGAACTGTGAGATTGGAGTTTTGAACTGCTGGCGCTGGTTGGCATATTTCACAGTCAGCTCGAATGCCTTCTTGGAGCCTCCGATTCCGCCAACTCCCAATTTATAGCGGCCAATGTTCAGGATATTGAAAGCGATTAAATGGCCTTTCCCTGGCTCGAACAGCAGGTTTTCAACTGGTACAGGGACGTCTTCAAGAATCAATGTGCGTGTGGAAGAGCTCTTGATTCCCATCTTCTTTTCTTCCGCACCTGTGGAAACGCCCGGGAACTCCCTTTCAACAATGAAAGCAGAGAATTGCTCGCCATCAATCTTGGCATAAACGACGAACACATCCGCAAAGCCCGCGTTTGTAATCCATTGCTTTTCACCGTTCAGGATATAGTGCGTTCCTTCCGCATTCAGCCTTGCCGTGGTTTTGGCAGCCAGGGCATCAGAACCTGAGCCAGGCTCTGTCAGCGCATAAGCGGCAATCATTTCTCCTGATGCCAATGCAGGCAGGTACTTTTCCTTCTGTTCCTTATTCCCGAAAAGGACGATTGGCAGGGACCCGATTCCAACATGTGCTCCATGGGAAAGCGAGAAGCCGCCAGAGCCTGACATCTTTTCCGTGATCAGGGAAGAACTGATTTTATCAAGCCCCAGGCCGCCGTATTCTTCAGGTACATCCGCACCTAGAAGGCCCAGGTCACCAGCTTGCTTCAAAAGTTTGACAGTCCGGTCAAACTCATGGTTTTCAAGGTGTTCGATTTGCGGACGGACTTCATTTTGGACGAAATCTTCCGTTGTTTTCGCAATCATGATCTGCTCATCGGTATAGTCTTCAGGAGTGAAAATCTGGTCTGGTGTTACCTCCTCCAGCAGGAAGCTGCCGCCTTTAACAATCTTTTCAGTTGGGTTTGCCATTATATAATTCCTCCTTTAGGAATGAATGCTCTTTATCCCGCTTTAAGATTCACTTTATAAAAGTTCAAATACGCCGGCAGCGCCCATACCGCCGCCAATACACATGGTAACGACACCAAACTGCTGGTTGCCGCGCTTCATTTCATGGATGAGCGACAAGGTCAGCTTGGCACCGGTGCAGCCGAGCGGATGCCCCAAAGCAATGGCACCGCCATTTACATTGACGATTTCCTCGTTCAAGCCTAATTCACGGATTACCTGAATGGATTGGGAGGCGAACGCTTCATTCAGTTCGAACAAGCCGATATCCGAAAGCTCCAGCCCGGCCAGTTTCAATGCTTTCGGTATGGCGACGACCGGACCTATTCCCATCACTTCTGGCGGTACTCCCCCAAGGGCGAAGGAACGGAATTTAGCCATTGGCCTAAGCCCTTGGGCTTCCGCCTTTTCCCGGTCCATCACCATGACGGCAGCAGCACCGTCGCTTGTCTGCGAAGAGTTCCCTGCTGTAACGGAACCGGTTATCGAGAAGGCCGGACGAAGCTTCGCAAGCACTTCGAGTGTTGTATCCGGACGGACACCTTCATCCTGGGTGAACTTGAAGCTCTTTTCAACAAGTCTATTGTCTTTGCCAACAGACCGGATTGTTACATCCACCGGCACCGTTTCATCCGCAAACTTTCCTTCATGTAATGCGATGGCAGCACGCTGGTGGCTCCGGACCGCGAATGCGTCCTGTTCTTCCCTGGAAATGCCGTATTTTTTGGCCACTTCTTCCGCTGTATGTCCCATGCCCATATAATACTCGGGAGCACTTTCCGCCAATTTGGCATTCGGGCGGACAACATGCCCCATCATTGGCACCATGCTCATCGATTCCGCTCCGCCAGCGATGATTGTATCGGCATGGCCAAGCATGATTTTTTCGGCCGCATAAGCGATGGTCTGCAGTCCTGATGAACAATAGCGATTGATTGTGACAGCCGGCACTTCGTAGGAGAGCCCTGCAAGCGCCCCGATGTTCCTCGCCATATTCAAGCCTTGTTCTGCTTCCGGCATTGCGCAGCCAATAATCAAATCGTCGATATTTCCTTCATAATTGCCTGCCCTTTTTAATGTTTCTTTGACAACAAGAGCCCCGAGGTCATCCGGCCGGACACTGGCCAGCGAGCCTTTCTTCGCTTTTCCGACGGGAGTTCTGGCTCCAGCAACAATTACCGCTTCTCTCATTCCATTCCCTCTCTTTCAGTAGTTAGGCACCTGCCCAGCCAAAGGCCGGGCACCGCTGTTGTCTTCCATCTATTTTTCTGTCATTCTATAAAATCATCAGTTGCGGAGCGGTTTTCCTTTTATAAGCATATGCTGCATCCTCTGCTGAGATTTCGGTTCGGCAATAAGACTCAGGAATGCTTCCCTCTCAAGATTGAGCAAGTAATCCTCATCGACTTTTGTTCCATATGGAACCTTTCCGCCGGCAATGACATAGGCTATTTTCTGTGCGATCTTGAGATCATGCTCGGAAATGTATCCCGATTGGTGCATCGTCTGGGCTCCCAGAAGGAGTGCGGCGTAGCCTGGCTCGCCTACAACAGGGACTGGCTTCCGGAGCGGTGCCGTATAGCCTTTTTCATGGAGGGCAAGAACGGCCTGCTTGGCGTCATGAAGCAGGTGGTCGCCATTTATGCTGACTCCATCAAACTTGCCCAGGAAGTTATTGTCGCGTGCTTCTTCTGCAGAAGTGGACACCTTTGCCATCGCAATGGTTTCAAACACTTTGTTGGCCACCGCCTGGAGATCGATGTTCACCCCGTTTGGCAAGCCCTCAAGGTGCTTGATGTACAGCTCCTTGTTTCCTCCTCCTCCCGGAAGGAGGCCTACGCCGACTTCCACAAGCCCCATGTAGGTCTCCATTGATGCCTGGACATGGGCTGCAGGCATGCACACTTCTGCTCCGCCGCCGAGTGCCATTCCGAAAGGAGCCGCAACAACCGGTTTTGGGCTGTATTTGATTTTCATCATTGCCTGCTGGAACTGGCGGACAACCATCTCCAGTTCAAAAAAGTTATCATCCTGAGCTTCCATCAGCATCATCGCCAGGTTGGCGCCAACGCAAAAATTCTTGCCCTGGTTGCCAATAACAAGCCCCTTATAGTTCATAGCCACTTCATCAACGGCGTAATTGATCATCTGGATAATGTCCATTCCGATTGAATTGTTTGGCGAATGGAATTCCAGCAATGCCACTCCGTCACCCAGGTCAACCAGGCTTGCTCCGGAATTCTTTTTAATGACGCCCTTTTGTTCCTTAAGCTGTTTCAGGTCAATCACTTTGGGATTGGTTTCAATCGCCCTGTATTCTCCCTGGTGGTAAAAGTAGCGTGTTCCTTCTTCTTCCTTGTAGAAGGAAGTGAATCCCTCTGCCAGCATCTCCTTGACCCAGCCTGGAACCTCCCTGCCTTCTGCTTCCATTTTCCCAACGGTTTTTTCGACACCAAGGGCATCCCATGACTCGAATGGACCCATTTGCCACCCAAAGCCCCATTTCATCGCATTGTCGATGGCGACAATATCGTCTGCAATCTCACCAAGCAGCTTGGCTGAATAGATGTATACCGGGCTAAAAACATTCCAAAGCAATTCACTGGCGCGGTCATTCCCAAAGACAATCGCCTTCATTTTATTGGCGGTGCCTTTTTCCTGCTTGCTGGCTTCTGTGGAAGGCGTCTTCAGTTGTTTTCGGGGGACATATTCCAGCGACTTCGGGTCGAGTTCAAGGATTTCCTTTCCCTGCTTCAGGAAGAATCCCTGACCGGACTTGCTGCCGAGCCAGCCTTTATTCAACATGTCTTTCATGAATCCCGGAACTTCAAATACTTCCTTTTCTTCTCCATCTACCTGCTCATAAACGTTATTGGCCACATGGGCGAAAGTATCAAGCCCCACCACATCCAGGGTGCGGAAGGTTGCGCTTTTCGGCCGTCCGATCAGCGGGCCGGTAACAGAATCCACTTCCCCGACGCTGTAGCCGCCCTTGAGCATTTCACGGACGGTTACAAGCAGGCCGTATGTCCCAATCCTGTTTCCAATAAAGTTCGGTGTATCCTTTGCTACAACTACACCTTTGCCGAGCTTATCCTCACCGAAAGTTTTCATGAATGAAAGAACTTCCGGGTCGGTATCCCTAGTCGGGATGATTTCAAGCAGCTTCAGGTAGCGAGGAGGATTGAAAAAGTGGGTGCCAAGAAAATGCCTGCGGAAATCGTCCGATCTTCCTTCCGCCATCGCTTCGACCGAAATGCCAGATGTATTTGAACTGATGATGCTGCCCTGCTTTCTGTATTTGTCAACGCTTTCAAAAACATCCCTTTTAATATCAAGGTTTTCAACGACCACCTCGATCACCCAATCAATATCCTTCAGACGCGGCATGTCATCTTCAAAGTTTCCAGCTTCAATAAGCGCAAAATTTTTCTTTGAAGCAAGAGGGGCCGGCTTTTGTTTCAGGAGCTTTTGCACGGCACCTTCACTTATGCGGTTGCGGACCTTTTTATCCTCAAGGGTCAATCCTTTAGCTTTTTCCGCCTCCGTTAGCTCACGAGGCACGATATCGAGCAGCAAAGTCGGGATCCCGATGTTTGCCAGGTGTGCTGCAATCCCGGAACCCATGACACCGGAGCCTAGAACGGCTGCTTTTTGAATTTGTCGCATAAAAACTGTCTCCCCCTTTAGCCGAAGCTTGAATGAATACTCATTCATTTTTACGCCAAAAAAATAGATCCTTGAATGAGCTCTGTTATTTACTACTATAGAATATTATAAAAATTTGCGCAATATTTTCACCTGAAAAATTGAAAATTTTTTGAGGGTTATCAGGAAGGCTTGAATTCCTCTCTCGTGGGCAAGCTAGCAATGGGGGTGATTGCAATGGCACGATTGAAAAAGAACCCTTCAAAGCGCGGTGTTAGTGCTGCAAGCGTTAAAGGGAATGCCGGGCCAACCGTTGAAAATGACGGCGGCGGCAAGGTAAACAGCCAAAACAACCAGTATAAAAAATAAGGAAAACACGCCCCGGGGAACAACACTCCCCGGGGCTTCATCTTGATGGCAGGTTTCGCACGGCCTATTTTTTGAGCATTCCTTTGAGGATGAAGGCCACATTTGCCGGCCTTTCGGCTAAGCGCCGCATAAAGTAGCCGTACCAGTCGGTTCCGTATGGAACGTAGACCCTCATGGTATAGCCTTCCTTTCCCAGTTCAATCTGCCGCTCCGGCATGATTCCGTAAAGCATCTGAAACTCAAACTGGCTTTTTGGGATGCCATTTTGTTCCGCAAATGTTTTTGTATGGGCAATGATGTTTTCATCATGGCTGGCCACTGCGGTGTAATGCCCATTGCGGAGATGCATTTCAATTATTTTTTTGAAATTTTCATCCACATCCTTCTTATCAGGAAAAGCGACCTCGGGAGATTCCTTGTACGCTCCTTTGACAAGGCGGAGATTGGGTTCGTAATCACTCAGGTCGATCATATCCTGCTCGGTACGGTAAAGATATGCCTGAATAACCGTTCCGACATTGTCATATTCGCTTCGCAGTTTCTTGAAAATCTGCAAAGTCTTTTCACAGCGTGCATAGTCCTCCATATCTATCGTCACAAACACATTGTTCTCTTTAGCCGCATCGAGGATCCGCCGCATATTCCCAAGAACTGTTTGCTCGGAAATATCAAGACCCATGGAAGTCATTTTCAGGCTTAACTGGGAGTCCAGCTTTTCCCTGCCAATCGCCTTGATTGCTTCAATCGATTGGTCCGCCATTTCATTTGCTTCGGCTTCGTTATCAACGAACTCGCCGAGATAATCAATAGTCACCGCCAGCCCCTTGGCATTAAGTTCCTTAATCACGCTGACTGCCTGATCGATGGTCTCACCCGCCACAAAACGGGCCGCGCCAAACTTCAGGCCATACTTTTTCGCTGCCCTGGTGAGCGAACGATTTTTGGACAAGAAAAGGAAAAAATCCTTCATTATTTTCTCCATGCTGCCTTCTCTCCCCTTGTAAAAACATTAGGAACCAATATTAAGCGCTTACATTTAAATGGAAACAATTCTCTTACTATAGTAATATCAAAATTATTTTAACACTGTTCCCCCATTTTGAATATCTTTTAGTCAATCTTTGCAGGTTTTTGTCGAATGAAAAAAAGCCATTTTTGCAGATGGCTTTTTAATCTATGCATTCCGGTTTCTTTTTCCCTTGTTGAATTTACGGCAATATAATGGACAGGTCCTGCAATAGGTCCGTTTTTCCCCCAGCATATAGGTGAGACAGCAGGTTTTGCGGACATAGACATAATCGTTCACTTCTTCAAGATATTCCGGTTCGGCATGATAGAGCTGGAGCGGATTTCGGTCATAGGGGCCGAATAAGTGGCCGGGTGCTTTTTGGATGAGGAATTCAAAATCTTCCGCAGCCCAGGGCGCCTCTGCTGGATTAAGGATATTCCGGTAAAGCCAGAAGATATAGACCGAGATATTCTCCCATAGGATATACCTGGAAAGATGCATCTTTGTTGATAGCTGGTCCACAATCGGGAAAACAATTTCACTAAATAAGTGCTTTATGGCCTCATCTCTCCATGCATTCCTGTCTTCTCCCGCCCTCTTTTCCACTTTCACATCCTGGAAGAAATACTCTGGCAGCCATTTCCCATCTCGTTCATTGCCTTGCAGCCAAAGCTGGTCCAAGGAAACAGCGAGCTTTTTATCCCACGCCGATAATGTATAAAGGTAAATGACGGGGATAAAGGCAAAATACTTTGTAAAAACAGAAGCCGCCACCCTGAGGTCAGGAGCCTGAATCTCCTGCTTTACGACTTCGAGGAAGGATAGCAGCTCTTCTTCCTCTAAAAGAGCACGAATATTGGTTTTGTCCCTATCTTTTAGCTCTGGAGAGTACCTGAACCTCGACAGTTCTTCCCTTTCCTGTGGCGTCAATTCAGTAGGCATGTGCAGTAACTCCTTTCTTGATAATACGTCCTTTCCCATATGGAATGCATAGAGGAGTTCCAAATAACGGATCAACCGCCACATCGCAGTCCATTCCAAAGACATTTTTGACAAGTTGGGAATTTACTACATGTTCCGGTTTCCCCTGATCATAAATCCGCTGGTCCTTGATTGCTACCACATTATGGGCATACCGGCAGGCAAGGTTCAAATCATGAAGAACCATCAAAATGGTTCTTCCTTCTTTCTCGTTCAATTCGAAAAGCAGATCAAGAATTTCAATTTGATGGGTCATATCAAGATAAGTTGTCGGTTCATCGAGAAGAATGATATCTGTGTCCTGGGCGAGTGTCATCGCAATCCACACCCGCTGCCGCTGTCCGCCCGAAAGCGAATCTACCGGCCGATCCTGCAATCCATCAATGCCTGTAGCCTTCAAGGCGCCCATCACTTTTTCCTCGTCCTGTTCTGACCATTGCTTTAGCCAGCTTTGGTATGGAAAGCGCCCTTGCTTAACAAGCTGAAGAACGGTCAAACCCTCAGGGGCTAATGGTGCTTGAGGAAGAATGGCCATTTTCCGGGCAATTTCTTTTGTAGACAAGCGTGAAATTTCCTCTCCGTCAAGAAGCACCGATCCGGACCGCGGTTTTAAAAGACGGGCAATGGAACGGAGCAGTGTAGATTTTCCGCTTCCGTTCCCACCGATAAAAACGGTTATTTCCCCTCTTGGAATTCTCAGGTCCATTTCATTGATAATGATGGTATCTCCATACGAAAGAGTCAGTTTTTCCGTTGCAATCGCCTGGGTCATCATCTGCTCACCCCTCGTTTTATGATTATGCGTTCCTTGTTTTATATAACAAATAGATAAAGTATGGTGCCCCGATGCTAGCCGTGAAAACACCGGCCGGGACTTCAAGCGGGGAAAACACGGTCCTGCCGATCAAGTCGGCCAGCATGACCAGGATCCCGCCAATCAGGGCAGATACCGGCAGCAAGGCTCCGAATGCCGAACCGACCAGCCTCCTTGCCATATGGGGAGCCATCAGTCCGACAAAGCCTATGCCTCCGGCGAAGGCGACTGAGCAACCGACCAGCCCCGTACTTATGGCTAACAAAAGGAAGCGCTGATGCTGAACCATGCTACCGGCTCCTGTTGCGATGTCATCCCCGAGCTCCTGGATATTCACTGTTCTCGCCATCATAAACGCCATTGCCATCAGAAGCAAAGTGACAGGGACGATTATAGCCACATTATTCCAGGTCGAGCCATGGACCGTTCCTGTTATCCAGATATTGGCTTGGCTTGCACGGTAAATCGGACCAAGAATCATCATTAGCGTGGTCAATGCCTGCATCAGAGTGGAGATCCCTATACCGATCAAAACGAGGCGTACAGGAGATACTCCATCCTTCCAGGCAAGGGAATAAACAAGCAGGGCGATCACCGCGGCGCCTATAAAAGCTGCTGCAGGCATCCATTTTATACTAACAGTAAGAGCATTATTTTCATCGCTGAACATGGCCAGAAAACCTACAACTGCTACCGCTGCGCCTCCTGTCATTCCAAGGATGTCAGGGGAGGCAAGCGGGTTTCTGACCATCCCCTGGAGAAGGCCGCCTGCAACGGCCAGAGCCATTCCTACCATTAATGCCACAATAATACGCGGCAGGCGGAACGACTGAACGACGAGACGATCCATCTCGGAACCTCCTCCAAAAAACACTTTCAAAACGGTCAATGGGCTAATATTCATCTCACCCATGCCTGCACTGGCGAGGAAAAGGATGGCAGCTCCAATGATTAGTCCCACTAGCACCCTGAGCGCATGTTTATCAACCAAAAAGGAGACTTTCCCATTTAAAATCCGAATACCCTGGTATTTTTTCATCGGCCATTAAACCCCTTTCTGGCGATATAAATAAAGAACGGGGTACCAATAATGGCGGTCATCACACCTACCGGCACTTCCTGGGGCATTAATAGGTATCTGGCTGCAATATCTGCAGCCAGCAGCAGCGTACCGCCCAAGAGGCCGGCAAACGGGAGTACCCAGCGATGATCGATTCCTGCTATCGATCTGGCAATATGAGGAATCACAATCCCAATAAAGCCGATTGGCCCTGCAACAGCAACCGCTCCTCCAGACAGCAGAATAATAATGATGCCTGCCCCCATCTTTAGCAGGCCCGTCTTTAGTCCAAGGCCCCGGGCTACATCTTCCCCCATCGAAAGGACATTCATTTTGGCTGCCAGTAAAAATGAACCTCCCCAGCCTATGGCCATGTACGGGAGTACGCTTATTAAAGATTCAAGCTTTCTCCCCTGTACGGAACCCGCAAGCCAAAACAAAACCTGCTCAAGGGCCGCTTCATTTAATACCAATAAACCTTGGGTGAAGGAGGAGAACATCGCTGCAATCGCTGCCCCAGCCAAAGTCAGCTTCATTGGCGTGAGGCCTTCCCTGCCCGTCGAGCCAATGACATATACACTCACAGCAGCAACAGCCGCACCAAGAAATGAAATCCATGTAAACGCCTGAAGGTTTCCCACCTGGAAGATGGTCACTGCCACCACGACAGCAAACCCTGCCCCGGCATTGACTCCGAAGATACCCGGAGAGGCAAGCGGATTTTTCGTCATTGTCTGCATCAGCACTCCTGCAATCGCCAGACTGGCACCTACAGCGGCAGCAATCAATGCCCTGGGAAGCCGGACAGACTGGATTATGATATGTTCGTTTGAACCATCGAAATTTGAAAAAGCTTCATATGCCATTCTCCAGCTCGTGTCTGTGTATCCGTACACGATACTTGAGCATGCGAGAAAAAGCAGCAGGAATCCTGTTCCAATCAAGCCAGCCCAGCGCTGGCCATTTGTCTTAAGCAGCATAGTTAGATACCTTTCTAATATGAAAATATTGATATATTATTGCAAATTAAGTCTATGACTTCGAAATAAACGGTGTCAATGGCTATGAGAATCATTTTCGGCAGGTGCAGCTTTCGTTCACATAATTGTAAAAATGTTTGAAAATCATTATCAATTAGCAATTGACATGTCCCTGCTGTTTATTTTATCATAAATATGTACTAATTGAAAATGATTATCATTAACATTAAGGAGGATTTACCGTAATGAAAACACCTAGGTACATACTAATTTTGATTTCCCTGGCAACAATTTTGCTGCTGGCTGCATGCGGCGGCAATACCGAAGAGAAGACTGAAGAACCAAAGCCAGGTAAACAGGAAGACACCAGCTATACAGTGGAAAACGCGATGGAAACTGTCACACTCGACAAAACGCCGGAAAAAGTGGTCATCCTTACCAATGAAGGAACAGAAGCTTTACTCGCACTTGGCGTCACTCCTGTTGGAGCCGTTCAGTCGTGGACGGGCGATCCCTGGTATGACCATATAGCCGAGGACATGAAGGATGTCAAGGTTGTAGGGGTGGAAAGCCAAGTGAACGTGGAGGCCATCGCTGCCCTCAAGCCTGATTTGATCATTGGAAACAAAATGCGGCATGAGGATATTTATGAACAGCTCAAAGCAATCGCCCCTACTGTCTATTCGGAAACCCTGCGCGGAAACTGGAAGGAAAACTTTGAATTGTATGCAAAAGCTGTCAATAAAGAGGAAGAAGGCAAAAAGGTGATCGCGGATTATGATAACCGCATTGAAGAACTAAAAGGCAAGCTTGGCGATCAGCTTCAAAAGGAAGTTTCCATGGTCCGCTTCATGGCAGGAGATGTCCGGATTTATCATAAGGATAGTTTTTCGGGAGTGATCCTGGACCAAATTGGTTTTGCTCGCCCTGAAAGCCAGGATGTAGATGACTTTGCCGAGAAAAATGTAACGAAAGAGAGAATCCATGCAATGGACGGCGATATCCTCTTCTATTTCACCTATGAAGAGGGAAATGGTGAAGCTACCCAATTGGAAAAAGAGTGGATTGAGGATCCATTGTTCCAGAACCTTGAAGTAGCCAAGAACGGCGAAGTCCACAAGGTAGATGACGCTGTTTGGAACACAGCCGGAGGAGTCATCGCTGCAAACCTTATGCTTGATGATATCGAGAAATACTTCCTTCCATAATACTGGAACAGAATCTTTTAACCCGCAGGTTTTTCTGCGGGTTATTTGTTTTTCATAAACATTCCTGTTTTGGCAAAGAATAAGGCCAAACTAGTGAAATGGTGAGGCTGGATGGGCAATTTTTTCAAGAGAACAACTAAACCCAAACTTAAGGACAAGCAAACTCCGGGGGCCAAAGAAAAACAAAGTTCTTCACAGTCCCTGTCCTCCGAAAATTGGGAGACGGCGCTGTCAAAATCAAATGATTTCAAAAAAATGCACTATATCAGCCAAAAATCAGGGCGTCCATTTACCATTGTGTTTATCTCTTCCCTTGTCGATGATTCCATTATCAACGAGTTTATTCTGCCTGGCTTGCTAACCGGGAACTTTGACGAAGCGGCCGATGTTAAAAAGCTGGTTCCAGCTGCCGATGTACAGCTGTCATCTGACCCAAAAGATATAGAAACAAAACTTTTAAGCGGCTACGTGATGCTGACCGTTGGAGAAAATACCAATGAACTGGTCTTCATTGCCGCCAAAAAACAGATCAACAGATCCATTTCTCCTCCTGAGGTTGAATTCAGCGTTATCGGCCCAAAGGAAGCGTTTGTTGAATCGATTGACCAAAACCTGTACCTGATCCGAAAACGCCTGCCTATTAAGGAGCTTGTCGTGGAAAATCTGCAGGTAGGCAAACTTTCAAAAACACATATAGCCATTCTCTATATTGATCATCTTGTTGATAGAACCAATGTGCAAACCGTTGTCCAGAGGATCAAGGACATTGAGTTTGATGAAATTTCCGACAGCTCTTACATTGTCCAGATGATTTCTGACAATGAAAATTCACCTTTTCCACAGCTCTTGGATTCGGAAAGGCCCGACCGGATTTCAGCTGTCCTTGCCGAAGGAAAAGTGGCTATCCTTGTTGATGGTTCGCCGCATGCATTGGTGGGGCCGACAACTTTGGCGGAATTCTACAGCTCGTTTGAAGATTACTATCTAAACTGGCTTATTTCCGTTTTTTTTCGGCTTATCCGCTTTTTTTCCGTTATATTTTCACTTCTGGTTACACCGGTTTATGTGGCCGTTCTCTCTTATCATTATGAATTGATTCCAAAAGACTTGCTGGGCACACTGATTACGTCCAGAAGGGTGGTTCCTTTTCCTCCGATCCTGGAAGCTTTGATACTTGAACTGACGATCGAGCTGCTGCGCGAGGCAGGTGCACGCCTTCCGACCAAGGTTGGCCAGACAATCGGCATTGTAGGCGGAATCGTCATTGGAACTGCTTCCGTCGAAGCAGGGCTGACAAGTAACGTGCTGCTGATCATTATTGCGCTGGCCGCGCTGGCCTCATTCACGACTCCCATCTATAGGATGGGCAACACCATTCGGCTATTGCGTTTTCCTTTTTTGCTGATGGCGGAATTATGGGGTCTGGTCGGAATCCTGATTGGCTTTGCCTTTTTGCTGACACATCTTCTCCGGCTTACTTCCTTGGGAAGGCCGTATCTTGAACCTATGTATCCTCCAAGGATTTCGGATTTCAGGGATGCCATCGTAAGGCTGTCATTCAAGAAACAGTCAAAACGCCCGCAGTTTTTAAGAACAGAAAATACTACCCGCTTTAGCAAGAAAAAAGGAGAACAAAAGAAGGACATCGATGAATAAGAAGGAAGGCAGGGAGGCACATTGCGCGAAAAAATCGAAGAAAGGTTTCAAATATCGCCGTTCCTCGCTCTTTATGCTATTGTCTCCATGCAAATCGGCATTGGCGTCCTCGGGTTTCAGCGGATTATTTCGATGGAAGCCGGTTATGACGCCTGGATTTCTGTGCTCCTATCGGGAATCAGCATCCATGCCATTGTGTGGATGATGTACAAAATTTGTGAAACAGCTGAGGGAGATGCGGTTACTGCCAACCTGTTCGCGTACGGCAGCATGATTGGCAAGGGAGTCAGCTTCCTCTTCATCCTGTATTTCATTATATTATCCGTCGCCATTCTGCGCGGCTATATCGAAGTCATCCAGGTATGGGTCTTTCCCGAACTAAGTGTATGGGGCTTTGCTGCCGTATTTTTGGTCCTTGTTATCTATATCATCTATGGGGGTTTTCGGACCGTTGTCGGCATTGCTTTTTTCGGCCTTGTGCTGCCGGCTTACCTGTTGCTTGTTTTCGGCTTTGCCTTCAGGTATTCCGATTTCACCAACCTCCTCCCCATCCTGGACCATACTCCCATCCAATTATTAAAGAGCTCTTTTCATATGTCGCTGACCTATATGGGATTTGAGGTTCTGCTGTTTATTTATCCTTATATAAAAAAACCGGAGCAATCCAAGAAATGGGTCCATTTCGGAGTGATTATCACCACTGTGTTCTATACTGCAATCGCGGTCATCACATTTGCGTATTTCTCTGAGAAACTGCTGCAGAAGTCGATTTGGGCCACACTTGATATGTGGAAAATCGTCAATATGCCTTTTGTGGAAAGGTTTGAATACATTGGGATTGCCAACTGGGTCCTCATTATTTTGCCAAACGTCTGCCTTTGCATCTGGAGTGCCAGCAGAATCATGAAACAAATCTTCCCTTTAAGGCAGCGGAAAGCCGTGATCATTATTGCCATTGTTTGTTTAATCATCGTCGGGCTTTTGGATACACGCCAGCAAGTCAATATGTTCATGGATTTAACAGGAAAGATTGGCTTTATCCTCAACTACCTGTACGTCCCGTTTCTTTTTGTATCAGTGTTGATTGCCAGGAAGGTGAAAAAAAAATGAAACTCGCAATGTCTTCCCTTTTAATAGTTAGCATCATGATGCTGGCAGGCTGCGTAGAAAAAGAGGTTATCGATGATGTCAATATTGCAATGGGCCTGGGGTATGATTTGGAAGGAGACGAAGTTTTAGGAACGGCGATGATCCCCGTGTATAAGGCAGAATCGATTGAAAACTTTATCTTTAGCTCAAAAGGGAAAATCAGCCGTGAACTTATTTTTCGGATGCGCCATAAATCGGGACAGCCTATTGTGACCGGCAGTCTGGAAATCGCCTTTTTCGGAGATAAACTTGCCAAAAAGGGCATTGTTGCTTTTATTGATGCCTTTCAAAGGGATCCAAGCATTGGATCAAGGGTCTATCTGGCCGTAGTCGATGGAACTGCGCAGGAAGTCCTTAAAGGCTCCTATGGCAACAGGGGGAATGCGGACTATTTCTCCGGCTTGTTTCAGCATAACGAGGAACAAGGCAACCTTCCATTAACCAACATCCACCAGTTTTTGTTCGACTATTACCAGCAGGGACAGGACCCATTTCTCCCCCTCTTAAAAAAGAGAAAAGACCTCGTGGAAATTACCGGTCTTGCTGTGTTTAAGGATCAGAATATGGTGGAAGTGGTCACCGCTGATGAAATGTTCTACTTTAAGCTCATAAATGATAAATTCAGCAGAGGCACCGTCAGGACCGAAATCGACAGCGATGAAGTGATTGTTAGGAACATAAGGTCACAGCATAAAATGGAATTATCGGGAAGAAATCCATGGGAGTTTACCGTTCATATTACGGTGAATGGAACCATACAAGAGTATTCCGGCAAATTCATGGGCCCTAAAGAAGTAAAGAAGGTACAAAAGGCACTGGAGAAGCAAATCGAGGAAGAATCTTTAAAACTGATTACGAGAATGCAGGAATACAAGGTGGATCCCTTCGGCTTTGGCCATTTTGCCAAGACCAGAACCCGCGGTTTCGATTTCAAAAAATGGAAAAGTGATTATCCAAATGCAAAGTTCGAGGTAAAGGCCAATGTCATTATAAAAGAAGTTGGGATAGTGGAATAGGAAAAGCGCAAGGGCCTTGCAAGGCGCTTGCGCTTTTCTTAATCCGATGTGGAAAACATATATTTTTTATGATGGTACCTGATGGAGAAGATCAGACTGATGGCGAACATATTCCCCATCAGGGAGCTTCCCCCATAGCTGACAAACGGGAGCGGAATTCCCGTAATGGGCAGCAAGCCGATCGTCATTCCAATGTTTTGGAACACATGGAAGGTAATCATGCTGATAACTCCGACACAAAGGTAGGTATAGAAATCGTTTTTAGTTTCCATGCCGATTTTGGTAATCTGATAGATGAGAAGGAAAAACAAGCTGATCAGAATGCTGGCTCCTACGAACCCAAACTCCTCCCCAATGATACTGAAGATAAAATCGGTATGGCTCTCAGGCAAATAGACCTCCCTGGTCCCATACCCTTTTCCGGTTGTCTCCCCCGAGCCGATTGCCAGCAGTGAGCGGGTCAGCTGAAATCCTGTGGTGCTCTGGTAATTATAAGGGTCAAGCCAGGAATAGATACGGCCAAACTGGTACTGCTTGACGCCAAGGTATTTTTCAAGCAGCTCCGGCTTCCAAAGGACAAGATAAAAAATCGCCGCAATCAAAGTGACCCCCACCCCAAAAATCGGGCCCAGAATCTTCCACGAAATTCCCGAAATAAAAATCATTCCGAGCATAATGGCAATAAAAACAAGTGATGTACCCAAATCCGGCTGCTGCATCACCAGAAGCAGAGGCAGCATCGTCACAAGGCCAATTTTAATCAACAGCCAAAAATCCGAAGAAATTGTTTTGACAGGATTCTTTTGGTGATGATCGAAAATGACTCGGGCCAGAGCCAGAATGATGAACACCTTTACCAGCTCGGATGGCTGGATGGAACCGGCCCCCGGCAGGACATACCAGCTTTTCGCACCGTTGATGACCGGCGCAATTTTGGCAGGTGCAACAATCAGGAATCCTAGCAGGGCAATCCCCAGGCCGTAAGCAAACCAGGTCAGCTTCTTGAGCTGATCCGAATCGAGCCTCATGATTACGCCAATTATAAACATGCCTACACCATACCAGACAATCTGCTGAGCTAAAAAGTTTTTCCCATACTGTCCTGTTGTCTGGGCACTATATATCGAAATGCAGCTTATTAAAAAGAGCAGAAACAAAATCATAACCAGGCCATAATCAAGCCGGGAATTGTTATTTGGATTAGAAGTCATCGCTTTTTCTCCTTTAGTGAAGAACTGTACAATACTTCATTATATTTTTAACGACAAAAAATAACAACTTTCAAGTGAACTTTGGGTATTTTTACATACCTGTTTATGCCTTACACAAATAAAAGCACATCCCAGGGATGCGCTTTTTCTTTGTAGTCAGCAGCTGCTGCCGCCCATAACAACGAGGCCATCATTTACCTCATCGTATTCGAGAGTATATTGGTCAGCTTCGTCGCCAATTCTTTTGTCAATGGCGACCTGTATGCCATTTTCAACTTTAACTAAATCATCTTCTTCCGGCTCATCCAGAGCCAGTCCAATCTGAGGGCCTCCTCAGCCATAGCCTGCAAAAAAGATGCGGATTCCCGCCGCCTGGCGCTCTGCGAGAATTTCTTCAAGCATACCGTGTGCCTTATCTGTAATCTTCATTTTCACTTTCCTTTCCCTTAGGGGTATTACAATTTTACCACGATACTGACATTGAAATACAGCAACCTGCTCAAAAGTTGATATCTCAAATTTCGTCGGATTTATAAACAAAACTTAACAAGACTTAACGAAACTGAACAAAATTTAACAAATGTCACACCTTTTAAGCAAGTTTTCAGTTATTCTGTTATTAGAGTGAACGGGGAGGTGAAAAACCATGCACGACCTTACATATACACCAGATGAAATTGCAGCCATGTTCAAGATTTCAAAACATACCGTCTATGAACTAATCAAACGGGGAGAGTTGAATGCCTTTAAAGTTGGCAACAAAATGCGGATTGAACATGCAGAGATGGAAAGGTACAAAGCGAATTCAGCAGCCCCGCCAGCCAGCGGAATCCGGACACCTCCCACCGAAAACAGAACAAATTATACTCTTCGGCTTGCGGGAAGCCATGATTTCCTCGTGGAACACCTTGTGAAATATGCAGCCGGCCAAGCGGCCGGACTGGGAATACAGCCAAGCTATATTGGCAGTCTAGAAGGCTTGATGATGCTCTACAGGGGAAGTGCCGATATCGCGGCCATCCATTTGCTTGACCCCGCCTCCCAGGAGTACAATCTGCCATTTATCCGCCAGCTTTTCATCCACGAACCGATTACGGTCATCCGGCTGGCTTCACGGGAACAAGGCTTGATTGTCGCAAAAGGAAATCCCAAAAACATTAGAGGAATTGATGACTTTTCCCGAAAAGATGTAACGGTGGTGAACCGGCAGAAAGGTTCCGGGACCAGGTTCCTGCTTGACTCCTATCTTGCCGAAAGCAAGATCAGCCCGGAATTGGTCAAAGGGTACGAAATGGAAGAGTGGACCCACCTGGGGGCCGCCTCGCACATTGCGCGGGGTTCTGCACATGCGGCTTTTGGAATAAAACATGCTGCACTTCAGCTCGGGTTGGATTTCATTCCGATCACACACGAAAAATTCGATCTGGTCTTTCGCCAAACTGAGCAAAACAGCACTGCCTTGACACACTTGCTTGAGCTCATTCATGTTACGACGTTTAAAGAAAGCGTTCAAAAACTTGAAGGCTATGACGCCAGGGAACTTGGAGCAATCATTCTTACCCATTAAAAGGAGGACAAACCGGAGATGTTTAAAATCAAAAGGGCATTTGCCATTATGCTGATCATGCTGGTCGCCCTTATGGCCGCCTGCTCCAGCTCAACCGGCAATGATGCCACAAAGGATGAACCAAAGGAAAGTGGAGAAGTCGAACGCACTGATATCATTCTTGCGACAACAACAAGCACCCAGGACAGCGGTCTGCTGGATGTTTTGATTCCGATGTTTGAGGAACAGCAGCCCTATAATGTTAAGACCGTTGCTGTCGGCACGGGACAAGCCCTGGAAATGGGCTCACGGGGAGAAGCCGATGCCCTTCTGGTCCACGCACCTGATGCAGAGCAGGAACTGGTTGACAGCGAGGATGTCGTAAACCGCCAGAAAATTATGTATAATGATTTTATCATTGTCGGACCTGCCGATGACCCGGCTGGCATCAAGGATGCTGCCGTAGCAGAGGCGTTAACTAAGGCTTTTGACGCAAAGGCAACGTTTGTTTCCAGAGGCGATGATTCCGGCACCCATAAGAAAGAGCTGGCCTTGTGGAAGGAAGCCAATCTGGATCCAGCAGAAAATGGAAGCTATGTTGAAACAGGACAGGGAATGGGCAGCAGCCTCCAGGTGGCTGCCGAGAAAAAAGGATATATCCTGACGGACCGGGCAACCTATCTTGCCCAAAAAGACAATTTGGGTGACTTTGAGATCATGGTCGAAGGAGACGAAAGCCTTCTAAATATCTACCATGTAATGGAAGTAAATGCTGAAAAGCATGAAAAAGTGAAAAAAGACGGAGCAAAAGCATTTGTGGAATTTATGATTGCTGAAGATACGAAGAAGACCATTGCCGATTTCGGTGTGGAAGAATACGGAGAACCGCTGTTTTTCCTATTTGAATAGAGTTGTTGACTAGTAGAACATAAAATAAAGAGAAAGCCTGAATGCCATGGAATTATTACTGCAAGGACTGCGGAAAGCGATTGAAATGATTCTCTCTGGTGACCCTGTTATCCTGGAGATTACATGGAGAACACTGAAAGTATCATTGACGGCCATCATGATCAGTACCCTGATCGGCCTCCCTGCCGGAATGATGCTCGGGCTGATAAAATTTCCAGGCCGCAAGCTGATCCTGACCTTGATCAATATCGGCATGGGCCTGCCGCCAGTGGTCGCTGGCTTGTGGATCACACTTTTGCTATGGCGATCAGGACCGCTCAGCGATTTCGAACTGCTTTATACTCCCACAGCCATCATCATTGCCCAAACGCTTGTCTCCCTGCCGATCGTCACCGGCTTGACAGCAACGGCGTTCCAGCAGATCAATGAAAAGCTGATCATGCAAATCAAGGCGCTCGGGGCCACAAAGATTCAACTGGTATTGATTTTACTGAAAGAAAGCCGTCTTGCCATACTCGCAGGGATCATTGCCGGCTTTGGCAGGGTGATTGCCGAAGTCGGGGCGGCCATGATGGTTGGCGGCAATATCAGCGGCGAGACAAGGATTTTGACAACTTCCATCGTTATGGAAGTATCAAAGGGGAACTTTGATATCGCTTTGGCGCTTAGCTTTATTTTGATGACAATTGCCTTTTTGATTACCTTCTGCCTTACTTATCTACAGCAAAGGAAGCGATCTCAATGACCTCCTTGATTACAATCGAAAATATCGAGATAAAAGCCGGGGACAAGCCTATTTTATCAGTGCCCCGGTTCGAACTTCGCCAAGGAGAGGTCCTTGGAGTAATGGGACCGAACGGAGCGGGAAAAAGCACGCTATTGAAGACACTGGCTCTGCTGGCTCCCCCGGGAAGGGGTTCGGTCTTTTTCCAGGGCCAGGAAGTTGGAGACGTTCTCGCACTTGAAGTAAGGCGGAAGTTCGCTGTTGCCCTGCAGCAGTCCCTGCTGCTTGACACGAGTGTTTACCACAATATTGCCATCGGTTTGAAGCTGCGGAACCGGTCCCGCAAGGAGATTAAGGAGAAGGTCGCCTACTGGCTGGAAGTATTTAAAATCAGCCACCTTTCCAAAAAGCATGCTTATCATCTATCAGGAGGAGAGGCGCAGCGAGTCAACCTCGCCAGGGCGATGATTTTGGAACCTGAAGTGCTGTTTCTCGATGAGCCCTTTTCAGCCCTTGATTTCCCAACAAAAGTCCAGCTTTTGAAGGACATGAAACAGGTAGTGGAAAACACAAAGACAACTACCGTCTTTATCAGCCATGACCTGGTTGAGATCAAATACTTCACACAGCGTTTGATTATTTTAATGGATGGAGAGATCAAGCAATCCGGACCAACAGCAGAAGTGCTATCCTCCCCCAACGAAGCCGCTGCCGGCTTTATTGGAGAGTGGAGCGAACTGCTGTCCTGAGGGAAGAGCCACACTGGCATAGCCATTGTGGTTTTTGCTATACCATTTTCTTTTTCCTATAATCATGTTTCAATGAAAGAAGCAAAAATTAAAAATAGCGGGAGGAATGATTATGAAGTATGGAATCGTTACGGGGGCGTCCAAGGGGCTCGGGGAGGGCATTGCCAAAAAGATGCTTGATAAAAAAATCAATCTGATTGCTGTTTCCCGCACTGAAAATCAGGAATTTAGACAGGCAGCAGCAAATGCCGGGGTACAGTACGAGTTTTATCCATGCGACCTGAGCTCAGTATCGGATGTCTCCAATGTTTTTAACGAAATAGCTGCGGCATTGTTCAACAGGGAGCCAGAGACAGTTTACCTGGTCAACAATGCAGGTGTTATTGAACCCATTGATCTCGCAGGTGCCCTTGAGGAAACGGCCATACTCGATAACATCCAGGTAAACCTGGCCGCCCCTGTGCTAATCTGCAATCTGTTCCTGAAAAAAGCGGAGGAAACTGGCAGCCAACTTTACATTGCCAATGTCACTTCAGGAGCGGCAGAGCGGCCGGTCCATGGCTGGAGCATGTACTGCAGCACGAAGGCGGCCATCAACATGTTCACCCGGACAGCAGCCCTTGAGCTCAATAACCGCCAAAGCACATCGAAAATCATTGCCTACAGCCCGGGAATAATGGATACAGGCATGCAGGAAACAATCCGTTCCTCCACTCAGGACGCCTTTATTGAAATTGGCAAGTTCCGTGAGTATAAAGAGAAAAACATGCTGAAATCCCCCGGTGAAGTCGGCGAAGCCCTCGTCAGGCTGCTTTTGGATGGAGATGTCGAAAACGGACGGGTCTATTATGTAAATGAGCTGCTATAAAGCAGCTCTCTCATGCACTGGCTGGAAATAATATTTTGAAAGTGGTTCCCTTGCCGATTTCACTTTCCACGTGGATACTTCCTTTATGCGCCTCGACAAGTGCCTTAACGATGGACAGGCCGATGCCGACTCCGCCTGTTTTGCGGTCACGGGATTTATCGCCGCGGTAAAAACGCTCAAAAATATGCGGCAAATCCTTTTCGGCTATGCCAATGCCCTCATCTTCAACCAGGAAACCGGCCATCCTCCCCTCCTGGACGGCGGAAACTCTCACCTTCCGTTTTTCAGGGCTGTATTTTAAAGCATTATTGATCACATTGGTGAGGATCTGGACAATTTTGTCACGGTCTCCGTGAAACACCATCGGCGAGCTGGGCGGAACCACCTCCAGCTCGACGTCCTTTTCCCTGAAAACAGGGAAAAGCAATTCCTTCATGGACCCCAGCAGCTCCCCTGCCTCAAGTTCGATTTTATCAAGCCTGATTTGCGGATTTTCGGCCGCCAGCAATTTCTCAAGTTCATTCACCAGCCTGACCAGCCGCATCATTTCGTTATGGCTCTGTTTCAGCCGCTCGGGAGTCGGCTCCCAGATTCCATCCTGGAAGGCCTCAATCTGGCTTCGCAATGTGGCAAGCGGCGTGCGAAGCTCATGGGCCAGATCTCCGGTGAATTCCTTGCGCAGACGCTCCTCTTTTTCAAGCGACATTGAAAGGTCATTAAAAGCGATGCCCAGGCGCTTCATCTCCAGCGACAGGTCGTCGAGCGGAACCCTGACACCTTTTTTCCGTTTTGTCAGCTCCTCGACTGCCACAGACAGGCTGTTCAGGCCGGCCGTGAGCCGCTTGGAAAACAGCATGCTGAAGAACAGCGCCAAAAGGACTGTTACGGCAACAGCAGTAAGCAGGTACTTTTTTATTGTCTGAAGGAACACATATTCACTGTCGATAAACCCTTTTGGATAATAGACCTTTAAGACGGCGAGCGTCCGGCCTTCAAGCTTGATCGGCTCCGTGGCCGTCAGCCAGCTGTCTTCCAGGTAAGGATTATTCCTCATTCCCAGCCCTTCCATGATTCCTCTTATCGAGGTGGAATCCATCAGCAGAATTTCATTTGGGGTATACAGCTTATAATACAGGCTGTCTGTCATTGCCTGTTCATAAAAAAGCTGTGATACCCGTTCCCCTGTAAAAGCACCGCGCTCCTTGTATTCCAGCTTTAATGCATTCACAAGCTGGCTGACTCTTTGGGTCCTGTTTTCATTGATATAATGGTTGAAGCTCGCTTCAAATCCCCATTGGAGACTAAAACTGACAGCCATGATACCCGTCAGGGACACAAGCAATAGGTAAAAAAGGATTTTAGAACGCAGCGTTTTCAGCATCCGGGGCTCCTCCAAACTTATAGCCCATGCCAAAAACCGTCAGGATATATTTCGGTTCCCGGGCATCACACTCGATTTTCTTCCGCAGGTTCTTGATATGAGTGTCAATGCTGCGTTCATAGCCTTCATAGGCAAATCCGTCCTCCTGGATCTTATCCAGCAAATCCATCCGGCTGTACACGCGGCCGGGATTTTTCGCCATATTGGACAGAAGCCTGTATTCAATCGGAGTCACACTGATGGAATTTCCATGTGCGGCAACCTCTTTTTTATACAGATCAATCACCAGTTCATGGTTATTAAAGCTTAGCTGATTCGTCTGTACAGCAGGAGCGGCCCTTTTTGAACGCCTTAAAATCGCCTGGATCCTGACGATGACCTCCCGCGGAGAGAACGGCTTGGTTACATAGTCATCGGCTCCCATCATGATTCCGCTTATTTTTTCTTCTTCCCCCGATTTCGCTGTCAGCATCAGGATTGGCACATCGGATTCCTTGCGAAGCAGCCTGCAGATATCCTCGCCCGATATGTCCGGAAGCATCAAATCGAGCACAATCAAATCCGGTTTCACGCTGTCGGCCTTTCTCAAGGCATCGACACCATTATCCGAAGTCACAACCTCAAAGCCATCCTTCCGCAAATAAGCCTCCAGCACTTCTGTTATCATTCGCTCGTCATCCACCAGCAGAATTTTTTGGCTCATCGCCCTCTCTCCTTCTACCCAAAATCAATCTTCACAACTTCCACATAACTTCTTCATACCATCCTCATACCTACTTATTATTATAAAGACAAGAAGACAGCAGAACGTTGGCGAATAAGGACAAATTGGCAATTCTGCGCTGGCAAGCTGTTTCACATTCTAACACTGTATCTGTTATTAATAGGGATCCGGAAAAATCCCTGGCTGAAAATCGGCAAACTTCAAGGACTCCCGATTTTCGATGATGTTCAAAGTGAAATGCTCTTGGCTTTAAATGTTTTACAAACTTCCCTTTTTTAACAACTGGTTTTGCTGGGCAAAACCTCCCTTATCCATAGGCTGGCTGATGCCAGCCTCTTTTTTTTGCTTAAGGTACAAATAAAACGCCTCCCTCTAGGCAAAATAAGGACGATAAAAACTAGAGGAGGCTTCGTATGACTAAAAAATTCAACAAAGGCAGCCGAAACCAAAATTCTCCCCAGGCCGGGCACCAGATGGCCGAAACACTCGACGGGCCAGCAACTGGAGACAACAGCAAGGGGAATAAAAGAAACAAGGACCAGAACGATAAAACGGATTAATCAAAAAAGGTTCGGAATGTCATCATTCCGAACCTTTCATGTCTATATACTGAAGAACTATTCTTTATCTTTATTGACTTTTATTGCAGGTGTGTTATTCCCGCCATAAATCGGTGAGTTGCTAACATTCCCGCCGTCGCCGTAAAAATCGTCCTGGATCTGCCTATTCGCTTCATCAGCTTCTGTATCCATGCTGCTGATTGTGTTCTCGATGCGGCGGCGCTCTTTGGAGTTCTGGCCTGGTTGAATATTAACTTGGGAAGTATCTTTATCAGCCATTGTGAATCCTCCTGTCCTTGGATTGTTCTACACTAATTTCCCCTAATTAAATGGAAATAAACTCACCACTTCAGACTGAAGGCAGAGGCTAATTACCCGAATACCGTGCATAATAATTCTTCGCCTCGACCACATCTTCCACCCCATGAACGAGCAGACGGCCGTCCTTAAAAAAGACCATCGTCACCTTATCGTCCGGCGCAAAACGGAGCAAAAATGGATTAGCCATCACCTTGCCGCTGCTCTTCAACTTTTTGGCCAAGTTCTCCAAATCAAACGTTTCAACCTGGCGGGGATTGATTTGAACCGTATCGCGTCCGCAAAGCACGGCGTAGACAGTCTGCCGGCTTGAAGAACGGTCAAGAAACTCAAACTGATGGTGCACGCAGGCTGGACACTCCGGATTCCTGCCCCCTGAAATATCCATCTGCATGGAAGACGGATACCAGATATCCATTTGCTCCAAATTCGGATTATGATCGGCACCAACCAGCAGCTTCAATGCCTCGATGGCCTCAAAGGAGCCGATAATATCCGTAATCGGCGACAAAACACCAATCGTATCGCAGGTTTCGCCAAGGCCTGCGGGAACCTCAGGAAACAAACATCGATAGCACGGCGTCTTCCCGGGTATAATGACAGCAAACATGCCCCTGGATGACACAGCGCCTCCATACACCCAGGGAATTCCTAATTTGACTGCAACATCATTGATCAAGTAACGTGTCGAAAAATTGTCCGTTCCATCGATAATCACATCGAAGCCTGACAATAATTCTTCTGCATTGTCCAAATTGAGGTCAGCAATGACAGGATCGATTTTTACTGTTGAATTGATTTTCCTCAACTTCCTCTCCGCCGCAATTACTTTTGGCAAGTGCCCTGCCGCATCCTCCTCATCATAGAGCGACTGGCGCTGCAGGTTCGACAGCTCCACAAGGTCCCTGTCAATCACTCTTACAAATCCTACTCCTGAGCGAATAAGGTGGTTGGCGATGACAGTCCCAAGCGCCCCCATGCCCACCACAGCCGCCCTGCTGTCCAGAAGTTTTTTTTGCCCTTCTTCCCCAATCGGTTTAAACAGAATCTGACGTGAATAACGCTCCATTTCTTTCACGGACATCCCCTCTTTTCTATTAAATTATAAAAAAAACAAAAAATTATTTCGAGTATTAAAAAAATTAAAGGAATTTTAGGGTGCGACAGCTAATTTATTAAAGATGAGAGCATTTTATCCAAAATGAAAGAGGTGGCGAAAAACGATGAATCTTGGCGGTTTCATGAACAAGGAAGTTGTCGTCGATTTGACAAGCGGCACAGTTGATTACAGGGAAATCAACGAAGCAGATGCCAGAAAGTATATTGGCGCCCGCGGGCTTGGGGTTAAATACCTATTGGATAACGGACCGGAAGTTGAGCCATTTTCGGAAGAAAATATTTTATGTTTCATGACAGGCCCTGTCACCGGCTCCCGCAGTTCCATGAGCGGGCGGATGGCCGTTGTCACGAAATCCCCGCTGACACACACGGCGACTGATTCCCATATTGGCGGTTGGACGGCGGCACGCCTGAAGTGGGCGGGGGTCGATAATGTCATTGTTAAAGGTAAGAGCGACAAGCCCGTCTATCTCTACATCGAAGGCGGCCAGGCCGAGTTGCGCGACGCTTCCCATCTTTGGGGCAAAGGAACAAGGGAAACGGTTCAGCTCATGAAGGATGAGCATGGCGAAGAAAATCTGAGCGTTATCACGATTGGCCAGGCAGGCGAAAACACCGTCCGCTTTGCCGCTTTCATCAATGAACATGACCGTGCGGCAGGACGCGGCGGAACTGCCGCTGTGGCCGGCCACAAAAAGCTGAAGGCCGTGGTCATCAAAGCAGCGCAAAAAGGAAACATGCCCGTTCCAAAGCTGAAGGACGAATATACACAGGCCAACAAAAAAGCTGTAAAAGCGATACTTGAAGGCGGGCTGACGGCTCCCAACAAAGGCGGACTGTCCGTATACGGAACCAATGTCCTCACCAACCTGATCAATGAAGTCGGTGCACTGCCAACGAAAAACTCCCAGTACACTCATTGGGACCAGGCTGAGAAGCACAGCGGCGAATATGTCAACAAGCATCTTCTTGTTGCTAATAATACATGCCATGCCTGTCCGGTTGGATGCAAAATTGAAGTTGAAGTAAAAGACGGACAGTACAAGACGCGGGTTGAAAGCTTTGAGTTCGAATCTTCCTGGTCGCTGGGCTCCAACTGCATGCTGAGTGATGCAGAAGCCATCGCCTACCTGATCGACCGCTGCAATGAATATGGATTGGATACGATCGAACTTGGCCACGCGTTCTCGGTGTCAATGGAAGCTTATGAAAAAGGAATCATTTCCGAAGAACTGAACTGGGGCGATGCCGAGGCAATGGTCGAGCTGACGCGCAAGATTGCCCACCGTGAAGGCTTTGGCGGCATCCTTGCCGAAGGCCCGGCACGTGCAACGGCCGAGTGGGGCGCACCTGAGCTTTCCATGTCGGTCAAAGGCCAGTCCATCCCTGCCTATGACCCTCGCGGAATTCAGGGAATCGGACTTGGCTATGCGACAAGCAACCGCGGTGCATGCCATTTGCGAGGCTACACGGTAGCAAGTGAAATCGCCGGCATTCCGGAGCCGACTGACCGCCTGAAGCCGGAAGGCAAAGGCGAGCTTCTGAAAATATTCCAGGATATGCTTGCATTCGGTGATTCCATGGACATCTGTAAGTTCTCCTCCTTCTCGGAAAATGCTGAGCATTATGCCGAGCAATACAGCGCAATGACAGGCATTCCGATGACAGCTGAGGATGTCATGCTTGCCGGAGAGCGGATTTACAATCTTGAGCGCTACTACAATAACCTTGCCGGCTTCGACAAACGCGAGGACGATTTCCTGCCGAAGCGCTTCACCGAAGAGCCTGCAAGCGGAAACAGTGCCGGATCCGTCAGCCGCATGGATATTATGCTGGAAGAATACTACCAGGTCCGCGGCTGGAAAGATGGAGTGGTACCAGCCGAAAAGCTGCGGGAGCTTGGCATTCTTGCTGAAGAAACAGGTGCTCCTGAACAGGTATAAGTTTTTGAATAGAAAAAACTGGGTTATTTTTATAGAATCAAGTGATAAGCACGTAAATTGGAGCAGCAAAACTGCTTGGAGCCATGTGGCTTCCAAGCAGTTTTTTGTGCTTTTTAGAAATGGACCGTTGATTCTACTGAGTTTGAAACATAAACGGAAAAATTCCGCTTAAATTAGGAAATACCATCATTTCCCGTAATATAAGGGGAGTTTTTCCGTTTAAATAAAAAATTCCCTTATATTTAGTCCTTTTTAGAGAGGGTAACCGGAAAATATCCGCTTATTTATGCTTCTTTAGCCCCTTCCATATGCATTAACCGGAATTTCTCCGCCTATGAATTTCTGGCTTCACGAAAAATCAACAAAGAATAACAGACTCTCTGCTAGTCAAAACTGAACCCGCTGAATTTTTGGTTTACCCGCCAATCCGCGTTGTTTTGTAGCGATATTTTACAATGAGTTCCTCCAGCATGTCCTCATTTTCCGCCTTGAAGCGGATTTGGACGGCATTCACCTTAAATGCCGGTGTAAAAGAGATTTCCTCCTCCGCGATAATCTCTCCGCGCCATCCTTCCCCTTCATAAATAAGTGGCAGCCTTTCTGTGACTTGTTCTCCTCCGAGCTCCTGGAAATACATGCCGAGATGGCTGAGATTGATTCCGCGGAACTCCAGTTCACGACTCACCATCTTTAGCCCCCTGCCACCGGCGGAAACAGGGCAAACTGGTCACTCTCATTCACCCTCGTCTGCAGGTCCTCCATGTGGATAATGTTCTTGCCATTCACATACACATGGACAAACGGTTTCAGCCTTTTTTCCGCCGTGAATATTTCCTCTTCGATATCCGGAAACATTTCGACCATTTTATTCAGAATATCCATGACCGTGTCGCCATCAGGTATGACCTCTACCTGGACACCGCCGCAAATTTCGCGAAGATTCGCAAACACCCTTACTTGCATGCTCCCGCCCCCTTGCCTTTTCTTTTAATCTTAAAATGAAAACGCTGCTTTGTCACTTTCCTCTTCCTTTTATTCTCATAAAAATATAAATCCTCTTTTTTACAAACATACATAAAGAAATTAAGGGTAATAGAAAAACACTTACATTCTAAGGAGGGAACTATGTGAAGGCAGTAACTTTTCAAGGCGCAAAGGACATACAGGTAAAAAATGTCGAAGACCCGAAGATTGAAAAAAACGATGATATTATCATCAGGGTTACCTCTACGGCCATTTGCGGATCCGACCTGCATATCTACCAGGGAGCTCTTCCAACACATCCTGGGTATGTGATCGGCCATGAGCCAATGGGGATTGTTGAGCATGTGGGTTCCGAAGTGACCAAAGTGAAGAAAGGCGACCGCGTGGTTATTCCTTTTACAGTAGGATGCGGCCAGTGTTTCTATTGTGAGCACGATATGGGGAGCCAGTGTGATAATTCAAACCCGAACGATATGGTCGATTCCGGCGGCTACCTTGGCTTTACAGAGCGTTATGGAAACTATCCTGGAGGACAGGCTGAACTGCTAAGGGTCCCTTATGGAAACTTCATGCCTCTGAAGATTCCGGAATCAGCCGAACTTCCTGATGAATCGTTGCTGTTCATCTCTGATGTTCTGCCGACATCCTATTGGAGTGTCGAGAATGCCGGTGTAAAGCCAGGCGATACCGTTGTCGTACTTGGCTGTGGTCCTGTCGGTTTGATGACCCAAAAATTCGCATGGCTGAAGGGCGCCAAGCGGGTGATCGCGGTTGACAATGTCCCATACCGTCTTGAGCATGCAAAACGGACCAATAATGTGGAAACCTATAATTTTGACGAATATGATAATATGGGATCCTATCTTCGTGAAATTACCCGTGGCGGTGCGGACGTCGTGATCGACTGCGTCGGCATGGACGGGGAAAAATCAGTGGCGGAAAAGGTCCAGCAAAAGCTGAAGCTTCAGGGAGGCACTATAAGTGCCATTAAGATTGGGAAGGAAGCTGTTCGGAAATTTGGTACCATCCAGCTTACAGGAGTATATGGGTCGGTTTACAATATGTTCCCGCTTGGAGACATTTTTGAGCGTAATATCACCGTGAAAATGGGACAGGCCCCTGCCGTCAACCTGATGTCAAAGATGTACGAATATGTTGTGAATGGCGATATTGATCCAACCGACATCATCACCCACAAAGTTCCGCTCGACCAGGCTAGTAAAGCCTATCAGGTATTTAACGATCATGAAGACAATGTGATTAAGGTCATTTTGAAGCCATAAGCAAAAACGCCCCACGAGGGGCGTTTTTTTATTTGGAGTCGGCGGGATAAACAACACCCATCTGCCGGCGGCATTCATCAATGATTTCCATTGTCAGCAGCGAGTTCTCATGAGAGTTCACCCCGGATTCCAGCTGGTTGTTTTTAATGAGCGATATGAATTCTTCCACCTCGTAAAACATCGGCTTGCGATCCTGCTGCTGTGTCAGGTCCTCGGGTGCTTTTCCTCGAAGAGTAAGGGTCACCTGTTCCGGAACATTTACCTTGTCGGCCGAAATATTGCCGTTTTCACCCTGAATTTCGAACGGCAGCGAGGAGTCGGTAATTTTCGAAAACATAACCACTGCCTCCATCTCCTTATACCCAAGAAGGATGCTGCCTTCTCCGTCAACACCTGTTTCAAGGATGATACCCGATGCCTGGATGCGGTCCGGCCTCCCAAACAAAACAACAAGCGGATACACACAGTAGGTGCCTATGTCCATCAGCGAGCCGTTGGAAAATTCCGGCTTGAACGCATTAAGCACATTCCCTTCCTTATAGGCATCATACCGGGAGGAATATTGGCAATAGCTTGCGAAGTAGCGCCTCACCTTTCCTATCATGGGCAGCTGGTCGGCAATCACCCGGAAGTTCGGCACAAGTGTCGATTTCATCGCTTCCATTAACACTACTCCATGTTTTTTGGCTGCTGATGTCATTTGCCTGACTTCCGCAGCATTGGAGGCCAGCGGCTTTTCGCATAAAACATGCTTGCCATTTTCAAGAAAGGTGACCGCCTGGCGTGCATGGAAGGAGTTCGGGGAGGCAATGTAGACAGCATCAATTTCACTGCTCTGTGCCATCTGCTCCAGGCTGGTAAAAATTCTTTCCACCCCGATCTCCCCGGCAAATTCACGGGCTTTTTCCTCCGTGCGGGAATAGACCGCTGCAAGGTTGAAATCACGATGCTCTTTTGCTGCCTCAATAAATTGTTTTGTAATCCAGTTGGTGCCTACTATTCCAAAGCGAATCAACATGCTTCCTCCTCAATCTGTCCCTTTGCTCCGCCTCTTGGCAGAGGCACAGGGACGTGCTAGTTTAGAAACTAATCATCATCCCGGTCAATTTCCTTTTCGAGAATCTTTCCGGTCTTTGCATCGATTTTATACTCATATTCATGGGTGCCGTCCTTGATTTCAATTTCATAGACACCATCATCAAGTTCCAGGTCCTCGACCTTTCCACGCGATTCCTTTGTGGCGATTTCAATGGCTTTTTCAGAGGAAAGGTAGGATGGTCCCGAAGCTTTGTCTTTGTTTTTGGAAGGTGATGCAGCAGCGTCGGCCTCCATGTTCACCTGTCCATTTCCCCGGTCATCATCCATATCTACCTTTAGCACTTCACCCGTTACGGCATCCACGTCAACATCAAGATCGTCATCTCCGTTTTCGCTGCGAAGCTCAATTTCATAAATCAGTTTTCCATCGTTCTTTTCCAGTTCTATGCTCTCAACTGTGCCGCCTGCTTTCCCAATAGCAATCTCCTCAGCTTCATTCATGGAAATGATTTTCCTGTCTTCTCTCACGCCCTGGCTTTCCACCTTGCCATTGTCATTAAACGCACTTGCCCCAACAGCTCCTCCCAACAGCACCAAACCTGCACTCGCAACAATTAACACTTTTCGTTTCATTTTGTCTGCCTCCTTTATCGATCTACCTATAATATATCCTTCGAATATGAGGCTTTCCTGACAGGAAAATGAGAAATTGGTGAGAGAAGCATTAGCATCTCTAATCATCCCATGTAAAAGTGTCTACTTCTCCTGAGATGGCATTGACGTGGACCGTTACTTCCCTGCCATCTCCAGTTTCTATTTCCACAAGGTAAAAAGAAATCCCGTTATATTGTTCCAATTCGATATCGTCGATTTCTCCGCCGAAACGTTCCAGGGCAATGGAAGCTGCCTCTACTTGCGTAATCTGGTTGGCAGGACTCTTTGATGGCGGTTCATTATTTGGCGGCTCGGAAGCATCAGGTGTATTTTCCGGCTGAGGTGTCTTTTCAGGTTCTTGCTCGCTTCTTTCCGGCTGGGGTGGGGTGTGCTCTTCCGTCTGCTTCATGCTCGCAATCTCCCCGGTTATCGAATCAATTTCTACCTTGTATATCCCTGTATCATTCTTAATGGCAATCAGATATCTATCTTGCTGTTTGCTCAAATCCACAATCTCTCCTGGATACAGTTCCTTCACCTTCGTTGCCGCTTCGGCTTCTGTCAGCGGCTCGGCAGAAGTCATATGCTTCGACAGCTGCCATCCCCCAACAGTAAGGATAACAACAACTGCTGCAGCGATCCCCGCCATTTTCATGTTCATCATGTTCACCTCAGTGATTTACTTAGTTACCATCCCCTAGAGAAAAGGGGAAATTAATAAGAAGTCGTCCCTGGAAAGATGATCCTTGCCGTGGTTCCTTCCGATTCCACACTTTCAATCTGAATATCAGCATCCATGGCTTCGCCAATCTCTTTTGCAAGTGACAGCCCGAGCCCAAATCCGCCGGTTTTTTTTCTGGTGCGAGCTTTATCCACCCTGTAAAAACGGTCAAATATTTTCTCCAAGTCATCCGCCGGTATCCCGATCCCGCGGTCGGCAATCTCAATAACGGCGCCATCCGAAAAGGTTTTGATATTCACTGTGATTACATCTTCACTATATTTCCGGGCATTGTCCATCAGGATATAAAACAGCTGCCTGAACATTTGCTGATCCGTCCTGACCACGGGTCTATCCTGGATGTTCAGTTCAATAGACCGGTTATAGGCTTTCTGAAAAGAGCTGACTAATGCTTCTGTAATGCTGGCCAGATTTACATTCTCCATGGTTACCTGCCACTGGTCTTCGTGTTTGGCAAGCTGAAGCAGCTGCTGTGTCAAATCCCTCATCCGGATGGCCTCGGAATGAATCGCTTCCACAGCCTCATCAAACAACTCAGGCTGCTGTCTTCCTCTTCTTTTTAAAAGGGAAGCATACGATTCGATAACGGTGAGAGGTGTTTTCAGTTCGTGCGAAGCATTCGAGATGAACTGCCCCTGCTTTTCATAATTGACTTCGAGGAGATGCATCATTTTATTAAAAGTCTCTGCCATTTGATAGAGTTCATCCTTCGACTTTTTCGGAAGGGGAATCCGCTTAAATTGGCCGCTCTCGCGAATCTCCTTCATGGTGTTGATCATCGAGGCAATTGGCCTAATGATAAAATTACTAAGCAGCGCAGAGGACAGAAGCACTGGTATGGTCGCCAGCACCGTAACGAGAATCAAGACTAGCCTGAGACTCCGCAGCATTTCCGCTGTTTGAGCAAGGTTGCCCGTCGCCTGCAGATCAGCCATCCCGCCATTGTTCAAGATAATGGGGATCGAAACAAATGCGTAAGGAGTCCCGTTATGCTCCCTGATTTCTCTCACTTCTTTTTGGTAAAAGTCCACTGGAAGGTGGTGCAGACTTAACAGGTTCGGATCTGCTGCGGCAGCGCCAGGATTGCCGTCGGCCTTTACAATTTGCAGCATGCCATTAACAGGTACATACGAGCGCAGTACCAGTTCCAGAGATAGATTCCCTTCTGCTTTGTTCAAGCCGTCAATGGCATGCAGCGCTTCTCCGGCCGTCCGCTCCAGTTCACTATTCAGCATCGTACTCCTGAATACCGAATAGATGGAAACATTAATGATAATCAGCAGCACAATAAACATGGCGGCTGTATAAAGGTTGACCCTGTGCCTAAGTTTCATTTTGCCTCCTTTACCACATATCCAACACCGCGGACCGTATGGATGAGCTGGGTCCCATACGGTTTATCGATTTTATTGCGAAGGTAGCGGATATAGACATCTACTACATTCGTATCCCCGTAGTAATCGTAGCCCCATACACTATTCAGCAGCTGTTCCCGGTTCATGACTTGTCTCGGGTGCTTCATCATGTAGGCAAGCAAATCGAATTCACGAGGCGTCAACTCAATATAGTCTTCTCCGCATCTCACTTCACGGGTAGCCTCATTTAAGGATAAAGCGCCGACTGTTACCCAGTCCTGCCCTTCCCCTGCTGGCTCCTGCTTCCTGCTGTTGGTCCGCAGGCAAGCGCGAACACGCGCCAGCAGTTCCTCAATCTGGAAAGGTTTGGTGATATAATCATTGGCGCCAAGGTCCAGTCCAGACACTTTATCCTCGACCGAGTCTTTTGCGGTCAGCATTATCACAGCCGTTTGGTCATCATGGGAACGAATCCGGCGCAGCAGTTCAATCCCGCTGATTCCCGGCAGCATAATATCGAGCAAAATCAAGTCCCACGACTGTTCCTGAAACTGTCTGAACCCATCAAGTCCATCCAGCGCCTTTCCCGTTTCATATCCTTCATACGTCAGCTCCAGCTCCAAGACCCGGGCAATTTTTTCTTCATCCTCAACAATTAAGATTTTCGGCTTATCCATGGTTTCCCCTCATTCATGCTATTATTTACCGTTATTTTAGCATACGCGGGAAATATAGGCAGGTTCTTAACCCTCTGCCCCGGCTCTTACAGGACTAAAGCTGCAGTCCTGTAAACTTCCAGTAGGTAAAGTAGAAAACAACCATCAGCAACAGATAGACTGGCATTAAGATAGTACTTAATTTTAGTAAATCGTTAGCTTCATAGCTAAGATTTTCATCCTCGAAAAAGACAAGTAATGCCTTTGAACTCACCGGGAATGTCAAGCAGTAGTTCATTCCCACCAGGCTTATAAACAAGACAGCCGGAGCGTTCAATCCCAATGTTTCGCTCAAAAGGAGCAGTCCTGGCACCATAACGACAGCCCTTGTCGTATGGGAAGGAATGTATAGATGGGAAGTGACGGAAATCAGGCATAGAATAATAATCGCCAGCCATTCGGGGGGATTTTCCAGCAAGGACAGCGACCCGAATACATGAGCGCTGATCCAATCGACTGCCCCGCTCTCAATCAGGTTGGTCCCCAGTGCGGCAGCTGCCGCGACAAATACAATCAAATTCCAGGAAACCGCCGAGATTCCCTGTTTCCAGGTCAAGATCCCCGCACCAGGCATCATGAGCAGCATGGCCGCCGTCATTGTGACGAAGGCGATATCGTAGCCATGAATCCCTTCCGTCACCCAGAGAAGAACCACCCCTCCAATGAGATACATCGTCTTTTTCTCCATATCGCTGAAGGGAGTTTTTACACTATGCCCTTCCGTTATTTCGGCAGGCTCCTCTGCTGTTATTTTAAATCCCTCTCGGTTTTGGCTTTCTGTGTTTAGGTAGTAAAATCTGATTACGAGCAAGGTAATCAAGCTCGCTGCAATGGCGAATGGTGCTCCCCATGCCAGCCATTGCAAATAGGGGATACTTTCGCCAGTCGACTTCCTGAGCCATTCCACACCAATCAGGTGGGATCCCGCTGCAATCAGGGAAGCCGAAGTGGACATCAGGATGACAGCAGGCACAAGAACAGCCAGGGCGGCCTTTTGCTGTTTGTTTTCTAGCAGGCCCGCCAGATTTTTTACAATCGGAAGCACCATGGCGGCACGGCCGGACGTGGACGGAATGAAAAAAGCCAGCGGCTGCAGGGCGATTACAATATATGAAAATAGTTTATTGGGCGTGTTTGCCCCGCGAAGAATGGCTTTGGTCATTCGTTCCGCCAGCCCCGAGACGCTTACAGACTTGCCAAGAATATAAGCGCCCATCATCAGCCAGACGACCTCGGCCGAAAAGGATTCATACAGCAGGCTCGCCTCTGCTCCCTTCAAAACGACCACAAGGAGCAGCACGGCAAGAGCCACGAATCCAGCCGGAAACTTTGTCCCGATCCACAGAACCATGGACAATCCGAACGCAAGAATGGCGATTTTTCCTTCGTATGGCAGCCCCGGAGTAAAGACAAGGGCAAAAAGGCAAATTGCCAGCAGTGCGACGACAAGCGGCTGAGCATATATTGAACGAGGGTTGGCTTTGCTCGAGGTCCGGGCATTCGCCTGATATCGTTCTAAGCGGCTGTATACATTCATGCCAGCTCCCTCGCGTATTTACGTTCGGCGATTTCGTATCCGATATACACATGGCGGATGGCAGCCTCGGCACAATCAGCAATCCATGCGGCGGCCTGGTCCATCGCCATTTCCAGTGTAGCCGGTTTAGGGATAATGCTCATATAGGCATCAATGCCGCTCCCGTAATTCATTTGGGCGCCTTTTCCAATCGTCCCCGCTATGGCAATGACCGGGACACCCATTTCCTTGGCTACTTTGGCCACCTGGGAAGGGATTTTCCCAAAAGGAGTTTGTTCATCCAGGCACCCCTCCGCCGTCAACACCAAATCGGCACCGCAAATATGCTTTTCGATGTGAATATATTTCATAATGATATCAAAACGTGGATGCAGCGTCGCGCCTGCAAATGCAGCTAGTCCCGCTCCCAGGCCGCCAGAAGCGCCGCTGCCCGGCTCGAAGCGCAAGTCCCTACCAAATTCCGCTCTTATGATAGAGGCGTACCGTTCAAGCCCTTTTGACAAGATATCGACTTCACGGGCGGAAGCCCCCTTCTGCGGACCAAATACCTTTGCAACCCCTTTCGGCCCGCATAAAACGTTATGCCAGTTGCACGCAGCGTCAATGGTTACATCGTTCAGACGGTGGTCCAGCCGTGAAAGGTCGACGCCGTGAACCAGATGAAGATCTCCTCCTCCACAAATATCCATTACCTGGCCAGCCTTATCCAGGAATTGAACCCCGAGAGCCTGGGCCATCCCTGCTCCTCCGTCCGATGTGCCAGAATCTCCGCAGCCAATCAGAATCTTGTCCACATTCAAATCCAGAGCGGCTTTTATTAGTTCACCTACACCGTATGTGGTTGTGTACAAAGGGTTGCGCCTATCCTTCGGAACGAGACGCAGGCCGGCCGCTGCTGCCATTTCGAGCACAGCTGTTACCTTCCCGCCTTCTTCGTATACGCCGAAGTGGCTCATCACACTTTCTCCGACGGGTCCTGTTACTTCTTTTTTAACCAATTTTCCTTTTTTAATCTGCACAATTGCTTTCGTAAAACCCTCTCCGCCATCCATCATCGGTACAGGAACGGTCTCTGCATCCGGAATAAACCGCCTGATGCCTTTTTCCATTGCAAATGCCACCTCGTCAGCACTCACGGATTCCTTAAAGCCAGATGGGATCATCACTATTTTCATTTTACTTCCTCCTCTTTCTCTATGCTTAATCTGAATATACCTCCCGAAAAAGTGAAGACCATGAAAGTAAAATGAGAAAATGATGAGAAATGAAATAAGGCTTCCCATATGCAGTTATCTTCATTGGCGTAGTTTCTTGCATTAGCTTCTATCGTTTTGTGTCAATAAAGGGTATTGGCGCAAGTTTTCACCGTTGGCATCTCGCTTTTTGCGCCAATGAAGGTTTTTGGCGCAAGTTTCCGCCATTTGCTTCTCGTTTTTGTGTTAATGAAGGCTATTGGCGCAAATTTTCAATGTTTGCTTCTCGTTTTTTGTGTTAATGAAGTTTTTTTCAACATCAAAAAAGCCTCCGCAAATCGCGGAGGCTTTTTGTATCTGGTTTTAGCAGACGGAGTCGTTCGGCTTCGGGTTTTTCAAACCAAATAGAGGTCGGATGAACAAGGCCAGGAATGTGCCCAGCATCGCCATCACTGCCCATACCCAGCCATGCAGGCTGAAGGAGGCAATTCCGCCAAAGTATGCACCAATGTTGCAGCCAAATGCTAGACGGGCCCCATAGCCCATCATCAAACCGCCGACAATGGCAGCTCCCGCCACACCAGGATTAATTTTGCCAGGCTTGAACGTTCCCTGGGCAGCCGCCGAAACGAATGCTCCAAGCATAATGCCAAAGTTCATGACACTCGTTGAATCGGCAAGGACCGTATTCGTAAGCGCTGCGCCGTTCGCTCCCGAGAAATAGCCCCAGGTTGAAACATCCACGCCCATCGCCATCATTGCTTTTCCACCCCAAAGGGCAAAGGCGGAGGTGATTCCCCATGGAGTTCCGCGCACGGTGAGCGTCAATGCGTTAAGCAGAGCAAGGACAATCGCGGCGGCAAACAATGGCCAGGCGCCCCTAAATACCTTTTTCCAGCCATTCGTAGTTGGCAGGGGCTTCATCATTGGAGGGTTCTTCTTTTTAGCAATTTGAACCGTAATCCAATAAATCAGGGCAAACAGCCCAAGCTGTACAGCCCATGCACCAAAATAGCCCAAACCTGTCGATTCGGCCAGTGAAAGCGGCGGCAGGGCAGGTGTCTCCTCCATCCAAAACGTAAAGTGGTAAGCGCCGAGAAGTGAACCGGCGATAAAGGAAATCAAAGTCAAGATCATGGAGGAAGATCCTCCGCCTACCGAATAAAGGGTCCCGGAAGCACAGCCATTTCCAAGCTGCATCCCAATTCCAAAAATGAATGCACCAAAAAGGACGCCGACCCCAACTGGTGAAACATAACCTTTCGGCTCAGCACCAGTAAAGCTGAAACCAGTTCCTAAAATGATGGCAAATAATGTGGTCGCGACCGCGAGCATCAGCATATGGGCCTGCAAGCCCTGGACATTTCCCACTGAGACGAGACGCCTGAAAGCGGAAGTGAAACCAAAGCGGGCGTGCAATAGCGTTGCACCGAGCGCCAGGCCAATGATGAACAAAGTTCCCTGGGTCCAGTTGGCAGCCGCCACAATACTAATATATAAAATAATAGACGCCAATACCCCAATGAGGACCAATGGTTTTTGGACGGGCTTCAGCTCGGCAACTACCGTTGTCGATTTATTATCCCAGCCAGGCTGGTTCGGCATATTAGCCGCTGCAGGTTGTGACATCTAACTTCACCTTCTTTTCTTATTAATATAGTCGGAAATATTTATAGTATAGTAATTTAGGATGTTTGTAAACCCACTAAAGAAGAACCTCTCCAGTAAAAAACTGCCAGGAGTTCACCCGGCAGTTTCTTTATTCTAAGCCTCCGGCCGCTTGAACGGCCACCAGTTGGCAGCGCCAAAGTTCTTCACCATGACTGGAACAAACAGTGGCAGCATCACCATGCTGTACAGGAACAAACCAACAAGGACAATAGAAGCAATCTGAAGGAGCGAGAGCATGCCTGATGGCATCATCGCCGCAAACGTTCCTCCAAGAATTACCGCAGCCGAAATAATGACTGTCCCCATTTTCTTCATTGCCATGAGCATAGCTTCAGAGATTTCAAGATTTTTATATTCATTGAAACGATCCATCAAGAAGATGCTGTAGTCCACGCCAAGAGCCACAAGGATGACAAAGGCGAAGAATGGGACGGCCCAGCTGATTCCTGTATAGCCTAGGATGTTGACAAAGATCATTTCATTGATCGCCATCGACGTGTAATAGGTCAAAATCAATGAACCTATCAGATAGACTGGCATGATGATCGAACGGAACAGGAAGACAAGGACAATCGAGATTCCGACAAGCATCAGGATGACCGTTCTTGTATAATCCTGGCCGGACATCGTATCAAGGTCGGCATTGACACTCGTGATGCCCCCGACCGCGACATCGGCATTTTCAAGCTTTGTATCTTTTACGGCCCGGTCAACCGCGGCTTTGATTTCGTCCATCTGGGCGATGGCCTCATTGGAGTAAGGATTTGCTTTAAAAACGACATCCAGCGTCATCACTTTATGGTCCTCTGACATATAGGCATCAAGCGCCTGTTCAAAGTCGCTGCTTTCCAATACCTCCTGAGGCAGGTAAAAGCTGTTCGTTTCCGCAGAAGACAATCCTCCCAAATAATCCTGGGCGGAGCCAAGACCGTCGGAAACCTTGTTAAGCCCCTCGGCACTCTGCTCCAGGCCGTCGGTCAACTGGGAAAGCTGTCCTCCCAGGCTGCCAAAGCCAGCTAACAGCTGCTGCTGGCCATCATGGATCCCGCCAAGGCCGCTGCTCAGCTTCGGCATATTGCGGACAATCTGTCCCTGTCCGTCCGCCAGCTGATTTAATCCTTGCTGCTGGGCTTCCACCCCATCGATGAGCGCCTGCAAGCCTGCAGTCATCGAGCTTTGCCCGCCGATTGCCTCCTGGAATCCGGCATTGGCCTCTGCCATGCCGCCATTGATTTTGGCAAGGCCGCCATTTAATTCGTTTACCCCTGCGGATAGCTTTGGAAGTTCCTGCTGGGCTGCCTGCACCGCACCTTTGATGCCCTGGTAGGCCTCTTCATCTGCCAGTCCTGCATATTTCCCTTCAAGATAAAGGAAATATTCATTCTGGATTTGGTTCATGCCTGTAGACAGCTGCTCAAGGCCAGCTCCTACCTTTTGATATTCACCGCTGAGGAGAGCCAGCGTCCCTTCCATCTTTTCATAGCCAGCCAGGAGTTCCTGATATCCTTCCAGCAATTCTTGTGCACCTGCCTTAGCTTCTTCAAGCCCGGCTTTTATCTGATCTGAACCCATAGAGCCTTGGCGGATGCCTTCTTCTATTTTAGCCAGATTGGTTTGGATTTCACCAAGACCGGACTGAAGTTCAGAGGTTCCGGCTACCAGCTGGCTGATGCCGTCGACAGCGCCTTCGAGTTCCGGCTCTGACTTCGCCAGCTCGCTTCCTGCCTCTTGCAGGCCTTCACTGATTTGTTTCAATCCGTCTTTTCCTTCGCCGAGACCGGATTCAAGAGTCTCTGCCTGCTTTGCTATATACAGGTCTTCAATCGGCTCACCGGTCGGCCTTGTTACAGACCGGACACTGTCGACCAGGTCTACCTTTTCCAGCTCCTGGCTGATTTTTTCTGCAAGACTGATATATTCTGCCGTATTCATTTCATCATCATTTTTCAGGACGATTTGCGTTGGCATCGACTGGCCCGGTCCCAAGCTGCCGGAAATGGCATTGAAAGCTTTGATGGCAGGATAGTCTGCCGATACTTCTTCCAATGAATTATAGGAAAGTTCCCCATCATAGACCGCCAGAAATGGCAGGCACACAGCACCAACAATCAGGAGCGACAGGAACGGACGGGCGAGTGAGAAGCGGCCAACAGTGCCCCAAATCCGGCTTTCTCCATGTTCTGCCGACTTTTTGGAAGGCCAGAACAATTTCGTTCCAAGCACCGCCATAAAAAATGGCACAATCGTAAACAATGCTGCCAATAGGATGGCAACTCCAATCGCAACGGCCGCAGCAGACTGATAGAGGATAAACTGCGAAAATCCAATCGCCGCAAAGCCGATCATTACGGCTACACCGCTGAAAAACACGGTTCGTCCTGCATTCCGGTATGTTTCGATAATCGCATCGTTTATGCTCTCTGTCTGCCCAAGCTCTTCCTTAAAACGGCTTAGGAGCAGGATGCAATAATCCGTTCCAATCCCAAACAGGACCGCGACCAGGAAGATTTGGGTATAGTTGGACAATGGAAAATTAAATGAGTCCACCAGCATTCCCACAATGGACTGGGAAGCAAGATAGCTGAATCCAACTGTCAGGAGCGGGATGACCGGCGCCACAACCGAGCGGAACACGAGGAGAAGCACGATAAGAATGAAAACGACGGTAATGCCTTCCGTCTTTTTCAGGCCTTCCTGCGAGCTGGTGATCAGTGCTTCACTAATCATCCATTCACTTGTAAAATAGTGTTCCACTTTTGCATTTTCGGTCGCCCGATACAATGCTTCGCTCACTTCAGCCGGTTCCCGGTCCTTCCAATTGAAGGAGACCGATACGAGAATCTATTTTCCGTCTTCCGAAACGAGCTGATCCTTGAGGCTCTCATCGTTAAAATGCGTCAGGACCTCGGTAACGCCCAGCTCCTTATTCTGCTCGAGGGAGCGGACCGCCTTTTCAGCCTCCTTTATTTCAGCCTCAGTCAACTTCTTTTCATTATGGAAGACAAGAGCTGCCTGCCCCTTGTCTTCGCTTCCGTCCTGTGACTGGACATCTTTCATGATCTGCGTGGCCAGCTGGGAGGAGTATCCTTCCGGCACCGTAATCTGGCCTTTTTCTCGCACAAGGTCCGCCATATTCGGAGCAGCCATGAATAAGCCTGCGACAGCCAGGATCCAGGCAATAATCACAAGCCATTTATGTTTGATAATTCCACTCACTTTCTATTCCTCCAGTTGTTTTTTATCAATCAAAATTTGGTTCAGCTTTTCATAAGTGTTGATAAATTGCTCGATTTCCTCCTGTTCAAAGCTTGATATGAAGGATTCAACCAGGTTGGCAATCCGTTCCTCCGTCTTAAGGAACAGCTCTTTGCCTTTAGGTGTCAAGGCAAGGTAGACCACCCGGCGGTCCTTTTCGTCACGCGTCCGCTGAATCAGCCCTCTTTCAAACAGACGATTGATAATGGCGGTAATCGCACTTTTATTCACTTCAAACTCTTCCGCCAAATCGGATGAGGTACAGGAGCCGATATTATGGATGTACCTTAAGGTATAATGCTGGTCATTGGTCAGGTCACTGCTAATTTCTTCCTTAATGAAAGATTCCGCCTTTTTGGTGACTGAGAACTGCACGGCAATAAAGCGGTTCACGAGTTCATTTATGTTGCTGTCGGGCATGCCTTTTCACCTCGATTTTTTAATTCAACAATCGAACAGTTCAACTGTTGAACTATTAATGAGTTAAACTATATACTGATAAAAAGCTGATGTCAAGTTCATATTTTGAAGGGAAATGTTGGGGCTTGTCATTTCTGGCACAACAATGGTATAGTAATAAAGCGATGAGCTGAGTTGGATAAGTCGGCGGGCACTCCTCCGGGAAATGCACGATGTGGCGTGCAGCCCGCCGCCCCAATACGCAAGGACGCCCTTTATGGGCGTCCTTTTTATTTTATCAATCAGGGTATGTTTTATAGTGTTTCTGTTCACCCTTTTAAAGGAATGACCGGGACATTATAAAGGAGTGGGAACAATGAGAGATCAAGTTACACCGTACCTTGTGTTTGAAGGAAAAGCGAAAGAGGCACTGCATTTTTACCAGGAGCTGTTCGGGGCGGAAATAGTCCGTGTCCAGACCTTTGGAGAAGCTGATTACCCGACACCCCCGGAAGCGTCTGAACTGATTATGTATGCCCAGCTGAAAAAAGGCGGCTTGGAGATCCTCTTCTCTGACGGCTTTCCAGGCCAATCGGTCACCATTGGCAGCAATATCTCGCTTGCCGTCGAACTTGAAAGCGACCAGGAAATTGAAAGCATATATGAAAAGCTGCGCCAGAATGGAAAAACCGTCATGGAGCTTCAGGATACGTTCTGGGGAGCCAGATTTGCAAAGGTCCAGGATAGCTTCGGAGTGATATGGGACTTGAATTATCAAAAAAGCTGACTCAGGAATTTGAGTCAGCTTTTTTGCGCTTCGGAAACAGTTTTCCTTCTTAAGGGCGGAAGCTGTAAATAGGTTGCTGCCCGCCAGAGCCATTCCAGCGGCCCGTAGAGAAAATGGCGGAGCCAAATCCAGCTGAACATCAGCTGCAGCGCATAGATGGCTAAGCAGACAAACAGGGATTCAACCAGGGAGAGCTGGCCGAAAAAGTGTCCCGCCGCAAGGATCAAAACAGTTTGTGCCAGATAATTGGTCAGCGCCATCCTTCCGTAGTGCTTTAACGGTGACAGCAGCTTATTAAACAATGGCAGCTGTATGAGCAGGATAAGTGAGCCTACATAAAAAGCCGATACGATCGGCCCCACCATAATGCCCGCATGGAAGAATGGATAAAAGTCCATTCCGGGAACTCCTCCTTTCCCCAGAGCTGGCGCGAGGCTGTTTTGATAGACAATCGCAAGCAGGCTTAAAACGCCCATGACGGCAGTGAAAATGGCGATTGGTTTTTTTTTGGCGGCCAGGTTTTCAAACAGGCGGAACTGACCGGCTGCAAACCCGAGGAGTATGAGCGCAATTGGCAGAAGCGGCTTGATGGCCATCCAGCTGAAACACGCCAATAAGGATAAGGCAATAATAAGGTTTGTCTCTCTTTTCAGCCGGTAAAAGGGCAATGCCAAAAGACCGCTAATGGCGTAAACCGTCAAGGCTTCCCCTGGGTGGAACCGGAAATGAATCAGGCCGATAAGAAACATCACAAAAATCCTACGCAAAAACAAAAGCAGCCCATTTCTTCCTTTTTGATTGGCATTGGTGATAAATAGATAGAAACCCACTCCAAATAAAAAGGAGAAGATGGTAAAGAACCGGCCCTCGATGAACAGGTATAAAAACTTCCAATAGGAAGCTTCCGCCGCTGTCACTGGAAGTCCAATATGAAGAAGCGGCAGGATATTCACAAGGATGATTCCCAGGAGAGCAAACCCCCTCAAGAAATCCAACGCTTCGATTCGATTATTATCAGGAGAACGCATCAGGTTCTCTCCTTTCAACTTAGAAAAGCACCCCTTAATTATAAAGGAGTGCCTGGTAAATTTCCCATGAAATTTTGGTGTTTCTTGTTTATTACGGCTACAGCGGGAGCGCCCTGTACCATTTTGCGGCGGCTTCCACTTCCTGCAGTGTCAGCTGGTGGCCGAAGTTTTCCCAGTGCAGTTCAACGCTTGCGCCTGCTTTTTCCAGCAGACCGCCAAGTTCGCGCGATTCCTCAGGCGGGCAGATTGGATCGTTGGTTCCTGCTCCGATAAAGATGGAAGTGCCCCCCAGCTCCGGAAGCTGAATCCCCCGGCGCGGAACCATCGGGTGATGAAGGATTGCAGCTTGAAGCGCATCCTGATAATGGAACAGCAGGCTTCCTGCAATATTGGCTCCGTTGGAATAGCCGACTGCCACCAGGCTTCGGCGGTCAAAGCCATACTGTGCTGCAGCCTCATCAAGAAACTCGTTCAGTTCTTTTGTACGGAAAACAAGGTCTTCTTCATCAAACACCCCTTCCGCCAGTCTTCTAAAAAAGCGGGGCATTCCATTCTCAAGCACATTGCCGCGTACGCTTAAAACAGACGCATTTGGGTCGATTCTCTCTGCCAGCGGAAGCAGGTCCTGTTCATCCCCTCCCGTTCCATGCAGCAAAAGCAATGTTGGCCTTGATGGGTCCTGTCCTTTTTTATAGATGTGTTTCATTGTTTCTCCTCCTTATTGGGTCTGCTCTCATTTTTTAACTTTCGCTTACTTCAATTCCCTGACTTCAACCGGAATCAGCATCTTCTCAAGCCTTGAACGGTATTGCTCGTATTGTTCAGGCAGTTTCAATTCCGTGCCAAGGCTTTCCACTGATTCATCATGGGCGAATCCAGGGGGATCGGTTGCGATTTCAAACAGAATGTCTCCGTATTCGCGGAAATAGATCGAATTAAAATAGTTCCTGTCCTGGACAGGCGTGACGCCAAATCCATTGCTTTCAATATAGCTTTTCCAGTCAAGCTGGTCTTCGTCATCTTCTGCCCGCCAGGCGATATGGTGGACAGTCCCGACTCCCATGGATCCTTTGATGCCGCTAGGCGCCTTTTTCAAGTCAATGATATTGCCAATCTCGTCACTTGAAGAAAAGCGGGTAAGTTCTCCTTCATCGCCCACTTTTTCAAGCCCCATGATTTCAAGCAGTTCTTCCGTTTTATATGGCAGGCCTGAAAGCAGAGTGGCCCCGGCAAAGCCCTTAATTCCCACATCCGGAGTAATACCGGCGAACTCCCATTTGTTAGGGGTTCCCCCTTCCCTCTCCACAAGCTCCAGTTTCAATCCATGCGGGTCTTCAAAGGCAATAACCTGCTCGCCAAACTTCTCTTTTTTCGTGAACGGAATATCAAATTGCTTCAGCCTTTTCTCCCAAAAAGACAGCGACTCCCGAGGAATGGCATATGCGGTGGTTTCCACCTGCCCATCCCCTATCCTGCCCTGGTGCGCCCCTGCCCACGGAAAAAAGGTGATGATAGTCCCCGGCTCTCCTTCTTCATTGCCGAAATAAAAATGATAGGTGCCCGGGTCATCAAAATTGACCGTCTTTTTTACCATTCTCAGTCCCAAAACACCCGCGTAGAAATCAACATTCTCCTGGGGATGGCCTACGATCGCTGTTATATGGTGAATGCCCTTTGTTTTTTTCGCCATTTGGTTGCTCCTGTTCGCTTTTTTTAATAGTGTTTATTTAATATGTACCATATATTCACTCTTCTATCAAGAATCTTTACTTCGAGATATATTTTATAGAAAAAACCTCACCAGCTGGCAAGGTTTAGGAGATTTCATGATAGGTAATTTCAGGACGGCTTCCAATCCGGATATTGACGCCGGTCTGCCCGAGTCCTTCGCTGATATAAAAGGGCTTTCCGCCATGGTAGTGAAGTCCTTTCACCATATTCATGGAGACAAGTTTGCCCATCTTGACCAAGTGATAAGGCTTTGGCCAATGAATCTGACCGCCATGGAAATGGCCTGACAGCAAGTAATCGAAATGAATTTCCTCCATGTCAAGCACAACATTCGGGTCATGCGTCAGCACCAGGTTATATCCATCGGGAAGATCCTGATACGCCTTTTTCACATCGCTATGCTTCGTACTGTAATTGTCAATGCCGATGATGTTCAGTCTCTCCCCATTAACCTCAATGGTGAGATGCTCGTTTTGAAGCGTAATGCAGCCGTTGTCCTGCAATGTCTTTTTCAAAGTTTCAAAGTTTTCGCCTTTTAAAACATAATCATGATTGCCAAAGACGGCATACATTCCGTATTTAGGTTTTAGCTTCTGCAACTCCTTAAGGTAGGCCTCCAATTTAGGGATGCTCCGCTTACGATCGAGGAAATCACCAGTGAGGGCGATAAGATCGACAGGCTGCTTTGACAGCAATATATATAACTCGTCGGGGCTGATTGAGATATTTTCAAGGTGCAAGTCTGACAAGTGAAGCACATTCAAATGCCCCGCAGGATGTTCAAGATTGGGACGGGAAACAGAAATAGTATTGATATTAACTTCTCGGGTGTTTTTATTGGCTCTTGCAAATGCCCAAACAAAAAAGACAGATAAAACCAGCATAAAAAATAGGCCCATAGTACTATCCCCTCCTTACTGACCATTATAATAGGAAGGAGGGGAGTATAACAGTGGGAGTTGGTGGGAATTGATTATACCGGTCTTCTGTACTTTTTCATCAGCATTTCTTTCGACATCATCAGGTAAACAGGATGATGCTTCCTTATATTTGCCATGGAAATTTCCGAGCATGACAACAGATAGATTGGCAGCTGGGTGGCCTTTTTAAACGATAGATAGTACCTGTTTTCTGGATGTATGCAATCAAAGCCAAGTGGTAGGAACCCTTTATTAATGAGGGTAATGCCAATGACTCCTTTAATTCGGGAATGTTCCGGATGACCGGAAATAAAGCTGGTAAGGAACGGCATCGATGTCAGCACTTGCTTGAAAATCACTCTGCCTTTGGCGATTTCACTCTTTACCGACGAAAGCTCCTTCAAAATCTTCACATTATGCAAATGAATTTTCAGCAAAAGGTCATTTTTGCAGATTTTTGTTCCGTCCGACAAAATGACGTCTTTTCCCTTGTATCGCGTCAGCCGGACACGGAATACTCCATTCCTTTCGGTACCGGGACACGGGTACTGCAAGCGTGTAAAAACAAAATAGATAGGATCTAAAAAACTCCATACGTTTAAAAAAAACGGACGAAAAAACATGTACGTTCTTCTCCCTTCAATGTGTTTGCCTTATTATTTTTTGTTTAAGGAGCGGAACTATTAATGGAAAGTTTAGGCGAAACTATTGCACTGGGTGGCGGCTCTGCATAAATCACCTTTTTTATGGAGAAAATGATGAACTACGCCGTTTTGCGGAGTAACATTTTTATTTTCCAGGAGGTTGCGGGTTGATGACGAAAGTGCTCCTTCTACCTTTTCTGCAGATGCCTTCCGGCCATCACCAGGCAGCAGATGCGGTCAGCGCCTATATAAGAGATCTGGATAATCAAGCTGTAATCAAGAAAGTCGATATTTTTAAATATACATCCCGTCTTGCGGAGCAATTTACAACCTCCCTCTATTTAAAAGCGATCAGGATGGCACCTGCCATTTACAGCAGGATATACCAGTACAATGCCTGCACACCTAAGGATGCTGGCCGGCGGTTCTTTTTGTACGAGGGATTTTTTTTGAAGAGCATGAAAAGGCTCCTTCAGGAGGAGAATCCGGATTTGATTGTCTGCACTCATTGCCTTCCTTCCTACCTTTTAAACAGGCTAAAAATGATTGGAATGCTTAGGGTTCCGGTTGTTAACGCCTATACGGATTATTTTATTAATAATGTCTGGGGAGTCAGCGATATTGATTTGCATTTGACGCCAAGTCATGCGATGCGGGATGAATTGATGCACAAGGGTGTCAGCTCTGAAAGAGTTGCGGTCACGGGTATTCCGGTCCATCCCGAAATGACAAGGGAAAATGATGGAGGTGAACGGGCGGGAACTCCTTTTCAAGTGCTGGTCTCAGGCGGCCATTTGGGGGTTGGCCCTGTTGAGGAACTGTTTGATGCTGCAAGCTTGTCAGGCAGGATCACCTATGTAATTTTATGCGGTAAAAACAAAGGGCTCTACGAGAGGATAGCGGGAATGGGCTCGCCTTTTCTGCAGCCCATTCCATATGTTTCGCTGCGCAGTGAAATGAACAGGATCTATAATCAGGCTGACCTGGTGCTGTCAAAACCCGGCGGAGTCACAATCAGCGAATGCCTTCGGAAACAGGTCCCCCTTTGCCTTCTGAAGGCCCTGCCCGGACAGGAAGAAAAGAATCGAGAGTACTTGCTGGGGGAAAGACTCGCGATTGAAATGAAGCCTGGAGCAATGGAGGAACAGCTCCTAAGGTTTCTTGAAGATGAGGCCGAGAGGGAAGCGATGGAAGTTAGGCTTGGACGGTATAGCAATGAATTAGAAAGTGTTACTGAAGTACTGAAGAAGGTTTTGTTTGTAAGATAAAAAGCAAGCGGCAGGAAGTCCGCTTGCTTTTGGCTGTGTATTTTGCAGGCATTTTCGCTGTTAGTAGCTGTAATGCTGTTCAGGCAGGTTATCGTAGACAGAAGGATCAGCGCTGTCAATCGAACCGTCTGCAATGGCTTTGGCAGTGGATTCCATTGCCAGGAAAGCCTGCTTAATCAGATAACCGTTTGACTTTTGTCCGAGTACATATGGCTCGTAGGAATGGTCTGCCATACCGCGCATTTCGAACAGGATGACAGGAATGTCGTACTGAAGCGCCATGGCATTGGACGCGACAGCAGAATTGGTGGTTGGTTCATCAAATTTCAATAGAAACGCCCAACCCGTTTTATCGACTCCTTCATATAGGACCGTCGCCAGCTTTTTCGAGTTCAAAGCAACCTCTGGAGCCACGTCAGGACTTTGAGGAGTAAGCAGGGCACCAGTAGTCAGCTTTCCGAAATAGTCCTCTTGTGTTCCCTGGTGATGGAAGTCAATCATATAATCAATCTTATATTTTTGAAGGACATTTTGATGCAGGGCCTGTACCTCTGGAGTGACTTTGTTGACATGGTCACGGTTCAGGTCAACCCTGTCAGCATTAAACCTGGTTAGATGGCGTCCGCTCGCCATGTAATTATCCAGCGGGAAATTCACATCTCCCATGGCACCGTCCGCATTCAGCATTGGCACAATCAGAATATTGACGTTATCAAGCATCTCATTGACCTTCTTGCTGCCCGAGCCAAGGTGCCGGATATAGTCCAAGGCTCCCTCTGTGGTCATTGCCTCATTTCCGTGCTGCTGTGTAAGGTACAGAATGGTCGGGTTTTCAGGGTTCGTTATGTATTTCGCCAGGAAAAGATCCCGCCCTTTCACGGTCTGGCCAATTACTTCAAGCTCCAGCCGTTCCTGCTTGGCCGCTTCCTTTTTCAAGAAATCCGCCATTTCATTATAAGTAGTGAGCATGGCTGTCTGCACCGTTTGATTTCCATTCACGTCAGGACCGTTTCCGGCAGCAAAAGCTGGTGCCATTGCTGCACCAGACCCTGCAATGACTGCAGATAAAGCCAGCACAAGTACTTTTTTCTTCACTTTTATTCCTCCTTTTATTTAAGCTGCTTCTCGCTCACCAGGGAAGCACTCCTTTGCCAAACAACAGTTTGGCTGCTATAAATAGTATAGGAATAATGACATATCTGGAAGTGGACAAAAGACTATTTTTTATAAAATTCAGTTAATGTCAAACTGCCTCGTTAAATATTCTTCGCCATCCCTACACATTTTTGGCTAAAATTTCTGCTTGTTTCAGAATATTTTCCAGTTCCTTCTTCTTCTCCTCATCAAGAGGCCGGACAGGCGGCAATACTTCGGTGGAGATATCCAGCCCGGACATGGCAATGGCTTCTTTGATAACATTGATGAACGGTGTGTCCAGCTTATACATTTCGGGAATCATGGCAAGCCGTTTATTCAACTCCACCGCTTTTTGGTAATCCCCCCTAAGGAATGCATCGTACAAATCAATGGAAAGCTCAGGCGCAAAATTGCATCCTGCACCAATTATTCCGTCCCCGCCCAAGGTCAGGGTATCCAAAAACAAATCTTCATACCCGCAAAGAACGCGAAATTCGGGATTGCCGCTTTTCACTTTCAAAATGATCTCGCGGATATGCCCTATTTTTTCTACTGTCTCTTTAATTCCCACAATATGATTGTATTGATTTACAAGCCTTAAAACCAGGTTGGCTGATAAATTCTGGCCTGTTAGTGCCGGAAAATTGTAAAGCAGGATTGGAAGTTCCGTGTGCTCGGCGATTTCGCTGTAATGACGGTATAAATTCTCCTCGGAGAGTGTCAAATAATACGGATTAACGACAACTACACCGTCTGCCTGAATCGCCTTGGCGTGCTTATTCAGTTCAATAACCGTTTTTGTGTTCAGAGCACCTGTCCCAATCAAAACAGGAACGCGGCCGTTTACTTCTTTCACAGCAAATTCGGCGACTTCCTTGCGCTCTTCAATTGTCAGCTGGCTGAATTCGCCGCCTGTGCCAAGGAAAAACAGGCCATTTACACCTCTTGAGATTAGATCGTTAATAAGCAGGCTCATTCCTGCTTGATCAAGCTTGCCGTCTTTGTTAAAAATGGTGGATACCGGCGGGATAATTCCTGTAAAAAGATTTGTAGCTGCCAAAATTAGTTCCTCCTGTCTGATTTTAGTTATATGATATCAAACTCCGTTTTTACTTTCATACACACATACGTCATAAAGGCAGATCCTATCCTTTTACAGCGCCGCCTATCAAGCCTTTCACTACTTTTTCCTGTGCCAGGACAAAGATTATCAAAACCGGGAAGCTTGCCAGCGTCAGCGCAGCCATCAGTCCAGGCACATTGACCGAAAATTCACCGTAAAACTTTTGCAGTCCGATTGGGAGCGTCATTTTGCTTTGGGACTGAATCAAGATCAATGCAAATATAAATTCATTCCAGATGTGAACGACATTATAAATGACAATCGTCGCAATGGCCGGCTTCAGATTTGGGACGAGTATTTTTGAAAAAATCACTAAATGCCCGGCTCCGTCCATTTTTGCCGCTTCCTCCAGCTCACTTGGAAGATCCTGCATGAACTGTGTGAAAATAAATACGGAAATCGGCAGGGCAAAGGCTACATAAGGCCCAAGCAGCGCAAACAGCTTATCATACAAGCCCAAATCATTTGACATGATAAAAATTGGAATCAGCGTAGCATGAACCGGGATCATCATTCCGCCAAGAAACAATACGAATAGCGGTTTATTCAGTTTGAACTTCATCCGGCTTAACGGATAGCTTGCCATCGCTGCAAGCACAATAACGAGCAGGACGGCGACTACCGTAACAATGAGGCTGTTGATGAAATACGTCATCAGTCCCATCGAAAAAACCGATGCATATTGCTCTAACGTGACAGAGCCAAGGATGATCGAAAACGGATCCTGAAAGAATTCCTGCATGCTCTTAAAGGAGGTTGCAATCATATACAGAAACGGATAGCTTGTAAACACCAGCAAGATCCCAACAAATACATACAGCAGCGATTTATTCATTGTCCCAATCCATCGCATTTATGCTACCCCCTGTTTCTTACGGCGTTTAAAGTCCAGGAACAAGATGCCCACTGCGCATACCAAGGCGATAATAAACATCATCGCGGCAATCGTACTGCCGTACCCCATCTTAAAGTTAACGAAGGCCTGCCTGTACATATAGGTTCCCAGGATTTCCGTTGCATTCCCCGACCCGCCTCCTGTCATTACATAGAACAGGTCGAAGGTCTTCAGCGATCCAACTACTGCCAAAATCGAGGAACTGACAATCGTTGGCATTAAGGAAGGCAGTGTAACATAGAAAAACTTCTTTGTCCCATTGGCTCCGTCAATCTCTGCGGCTTCATACAATTCTTCTGGTATCCCAACCATGGCCGCTTTAAATAGAATCATATAAAAAGGCGCAAACTGCCAGGCCATAACGATTAAAATAGCGATCAGTGCCGAGTTGCTGCCGGAAAGCCAATGAATCGATTCAAAACTGAAAAAGTTCAATAGCTTATTTACTGGTCCGTTTACGGGGTCAAACATAAAGATCCATAGTAAACCGACGGCAACAGTAGACATCAAGTATGGCAGGAAGAAGAGAACATTTAGGACCTTTTTGCCGCGAATGCTGCTAAATAACACCAGTGCCATTATCAGTCCAAGCGGGATCTGAACGAAAACGGACACTAAAATAAGATAGGCATTATTTTTTAAAGCGTGCCAAAATGTATTGTCCGATAACAGGGCTGTATAATTCTGCAGCCCGACAAACACCCTTTCTCCCATTCCATTCCAATCAAACAAACTGTAATTAAACGTTGTGATGATGGGATAGAGAATAAAGATGGTGTAAACAAATAAGGCCGGAAGCATAAAGGACAGGATGACCAGTATATCTTTTTTCTTTTGTTTCTTGCGGACCAGTTTTACTTCGGCTTCCATTCTTGCTGTTTCCAACTTGCTTTCAGAAATCATAATAATCACATCCTTTACTGCTTCTATAGTTCTTAAAAACAGGCAGTGGTTAAAAAAATTGATTTAAAGGCCCTGCCATGGATAATTGGATCATGGACAGGACCTTAAGCAAATCATGCGAGAGGCTGGCACTTCAATCTTTTCCGGGCGTTCCTACTTAATGACTTCTTTAGCCTTCTTTTCCATCTCCTCGGCTGCTTTTTCCGGAGTAGTCGTTAAGCCGAACAAGTCAAATGTTGTATTTTTATGAACCTCAGCCAGTTCAGGCGGCAATGTCTGGTCATATGGAAACTGTATTGCATTTGCCTCATTTACCCATTGTGTAAAGGTTTCTACGTATGGGTCCTTAACTTCCACACCTTTAATCGCAACAACGTTACCGGAACGGTTCACATAGTCTTGTGCTGTTTCCAGGCTTGTCAGCTCATTCAGCAATTCAACGGTCAATTCAGGATGCTTTGTATCCTTCTTTATGGACCAGGTTGGAGATATGCCGCCGCTGATGTTTGTTGGATCTCCTTTTCCTCCTTCAATCGCCGGGAATTGGAATACGCCCATTTTTTCTTCGAATGCAGGGAACTCCTGGCGGACATTGTTGACAAAACCTCCGGTCATGAGCATCATGGCAGCCTGGTCAGAATACATTAGCTGCCTTGCAGAACCGGCATCATACGGCAAACCGTTAAATCCAGGGTTAAATGCTTCCCTTTTTACCAAATCCTGAATATACTTTCCTGCTTCTACATAATAAGGACTATCAAACCCTTCTCCCGTTCTGTTTAAGGCATTCTGGAATACTTGCTCTCCCCCCAGCCGGTCAGCGAAGTACATTAAATAGAAGGCACCTGGCCATTTTGGCTGATTTGCCATGGCGATTGGGTAAATGCCTGTTTCCTTTAATACATCAACAACATTCAGGAACTCGTCATAGGTCTTCGGAACTTCCAACCCATTTTTCTCGAAAATCTCTTTATTGTAATAGAATGTATAAAGAGAGATACCGAGTGGAAGGCCATAAATCTTTTCGTCGTATTTTGCGTTTGCCAGAGCTACGTCAATGAACTTGTCAAAATCAATGTCTTGCTCTGTTAAGTCCAAAACCTGGTCTGATTTTACGAATTCGTGCAGCCAGCCGCCGCCCCAGCTTGCAAATACATCAGGTGCATTTCCGCCGGCCATGGCAACGACAACGCGCTGTTTATATTCATCATTTGGTACCTGGAGCACATTCACTTTTACATTTGGATGTTTCTCTTCAAAACGTTTTACAGCTTCAGCGTATATCTCCATTCTCTCGCCTGGGTCAAAGTGCCAGAGGTCAAGAGTGATTTGATCACCGGATCCTTGTGACTTCGTTTGGTTTGCAGTACCTTCACTGGAACATGCAGAAGATAAAATGAGGAAAAAAACCGAGACGATTATTAGGGAAACTTTCTTCAAATCATTCAACCCCTCACATTGATTTTCGTGTATTTATTTAGCACATTTACTAACCCATCATTAACAAGACAGTTTTTAAAAGCGAAAGATTGCAGCACAGTGTCAAGCTGCTCTTCCGACAGCCCCTCGAAAGCCTTTACATAAGCAGGCTGGATTAAGGAGCCGGCGTAAACGGTTAAAACAGCTTGCGACAAGGCAGCCACATTGAAACGGTGGTCAATAGCCGGGTCGCCAATGACATCTTCCAAGTGGGCAGCAAGCGACTCGATTGAGGCTCTTGCTTCCTGACCAGGGAGCCAAATCATCCAGTCATCCGTATTGAGGCGATGCTTCATGTTAATGATGGATGAAATACGCTGCATATATTCTGATTCAGGATGTAAGTTGGCAAGCCCCATGACTCCGACGTCCTTATAGGTCCATGTTGTCCAATGGGCTCCGAAGTCTTCAAAAATACTGATTTGGTCATCAAGTGCGGTCAACCTGTAAGGCACTTCATCTGCGGGACCGTTGTACACGGAACCAAATTCGCCGATCCAAAGTGGAACTTCATGCTTTTTTGCAAATTTTGTTCCTTGGTGCTCATGGAAAACGTTTATTTGTTTTTCTTTGTCCCAATACACTCCGCTTTCCACTCGGGCCGTTTTTGCATCTGCGATTCCCGGGTAAGGTCCTGGTCCAAATCCTGCTGCCGTATAATTATGGCTGCTGTAGACAAGATTATCTGCAAATGGCGCATCAAGACCTTCAAACAGCTTAGAGTAATTATCGCCTTCAAGAAAGATAATATGTTTGTCGTCAATCTGGCGAATCGCCTCGACAGCCCGGCGGTAGACCCTGTTCATTCTTTCCCAGTCCGGCTTGTAGTTTGCAAAGAAATTATGAGGAAAATCTCCATGGGGAGTATTCGTACAAGGTTCATTCATTAAGTTATAGCCAGCAATGACAGCACGTCCCCGATAACGGCGGGCAAATTCCTTCCATAACTCTATAAATCTATCTTGTGATGTTTTATCATGCCAGAAGAAGCTGTGACGCACATCATTGTCCGAGTGCCAATGAGTATTTTGGAAACCCTGCACCGCATGCAAATCCAAGATAACGTATACCTCATGCTTCTCGCAGAGTGCCAAAATCTTGTCCAGCTTCTCAAACCCTTTTTCTATGTAAGTAAACGGTGCTTCGTCATCTTCGAAGTGGCGGTAGTTTAACGGAAGCCGCACCGTGTTTCCTCCCCAGCTTTTAATAAACTGGATGTCATCTTCACCGAAGAAGTAATGCTGCATTCGGTCAAAAAAGAACTCAGCTTTTGAGGCTCCCAGAATTTCCGCAGCCGCATGACGCAATCCATGCTCTGAACCGGTATAGCCGTTAATGAAGTCCTCCATGTTCATCCAGCCGCCGATGCAAGTTCCCCTTAACTGAACTCTCTCTCCTCTGCTATTGATAATCTGGTTTTTATTAACCTGAAGCATTTCCATTTATTTCACCTTCCCTTATATATATGGAGGAAGATGACTGCGGTTTTCGCTAAGGAAACCGCGGTCATCTCTTCCGAAGTCCCAACACTACGTGGATGCTTCATATTTTACATAGAGCTTGATGCGCTGGATTCTTTTTGTTCTTCCTTTAGTTTTTCCATGCCTTTTTCAATCACTTCTATAATTCTGTCAACATCATATATGCTTCCGCGCCAGGTTCCGCCGCTTGCTGCCTGCAGTGCCGCCCAGAGCCTTGTATCGTCTGGAAGATCCTGATTCGCCCGAAGTTCAGGATGGACGGTCCGGGCTTCAAGCAGCTTTTTACCCTCGAGTGCTCCAAATTCCCGGCCATCTGCGCCAACGAAATCAATGGTGGCTTGCAAATTGCGGCAATCAATTTTGACCTGAATGATATCACCATTGCGCAGTTTTCCAATCGGCCCATCCGCCAACGCCTCCGGACCGATGTGACCAATGCAAGCCCCTGTCGAGACACCCGAGAAACGTCCGTCGGTAATAAGGGTCACATACTTGCCATAAGATAAATGCTTCAACGCTGAAGTGACTTGGTAAGTTTCTTCCATACCCGTTCCTGAAGGTCCGCAGCCAATAAGAGCGATAATGTCTTTAGCAGCGATTTGCTGATTTTTTATGGCTGTAATCACAGCCTTTTCCGAGGTGTATACTTTAACCGGACCTTTATGAAAATAGACCCCGTTCTCATCGAGCATCGACGGGTCAATGGAGGTTGATTTGACGATTGCGCCTTCAGGAGCAATATTTCCGGTAGGGAATGTGATGGTCGATGTCATGCCGATTGCTCTGGCCTTCTCCACATTCATGATGACATCTTCTGGCTTGATTCCATCCGCTTTTAATCTTTCATGGACAAGCCTGCGCCTTTCGGAAGTTTCCCACCAGGCAAGTATGTCGCCTAAAGTCTCGCCTGTTATCGTTTTTACATTTTCCTCCAGCAGATCCAGGTCACGCAAATGCAGCATAACTTCCGGTACGCCGCCGGCAAGGAACACCCTCACTGTTGGATGATCGATCGGTCCGTTTGGCAGGGCACTCACCAATCTTGGCACCTTTTGGTTGATGGCCTCCCAGTCCCTGATATCGGGAACGCGGCAGCCTGCGGCATGGGCAATCGCCGGGATATGCAATAATAGATTTGTAGAACCTCCGAACGCAGCATGAACGGTCATGGCATTACGAATAGCGGCATCGGTAATGATATCTTTTGTTGTAAGGTTTTGTGCTATTGCATTTGTTACGGCTCGGACGGATTGATTGGCCATTTCTTTCCAGATCAGCTGTCCGGATGGCGCCAGGGCGGAATGCGGCACCGCCATTCCAAGTGCTTCTGCGACAACCTGGGCACTCGCAGCAGTCCCCAGGAACTGGCACCCGCCGCCTGGCGTGGCGCAAGCCCTGCACCCTAATTCGGCCGCTTCACGAAGCGTAAGTTCCCCATTTGCATACCGGGCGCCAATCGTCTGTATCTTGCCGGCATCTTCGCCTGATTCCGGCGGCAGTGTCACTCCGCCCGGGATGATGACTGTTGGCAAATCATGCATATGTGCCAGCCCCATCATCATTGCCGGCAATCCCTTATCACATGTTGCCACTCCGATAACTGCTTTTCTCGTCGGCAGGGAGCGAATAAGCCGGCGAATTACAATGGAAGCATCATTTCTGTATGGGAGCGAATCAAACATCCCTTTGGTTCCTTGCGAACGCCCGTCACAAGGGTCACTGACAAAGCCGGCGAATGGAATATTTCCCTGCTCGTTTATCGCTTCAGCTGCCGCCTTCATCAACACATCAACTTCCCAATGGCCGGAGTGATATCCTAAGGCGATTGGAGTGCCGTCTTCAGCCTTGATGCCGCCCTGCGTTCCCAAAATAAGTATTTCCTGTCCAAGCAGTTTTTTTGGATCCCAGCCCATTCCGACATTTTGAGTCAGGCCAAACAGATTACCGCTCGGCCATTGCTTTAACATTTCCGAAGTTAACGGTAGTGCCCCCTTAGGACCAGGAGCACTTGTTTGCAATTGATTGTAAGCATCCTGCGAAACATTCATGATTGAAGCTAGATTGGTCATGCGATTCTCCTCTGCTTTCAGCGGAATAACTCTACATTAGGTATGAGAATTATTCCGATTTTAGTTTGATAATGCCGAACACTGTTTTTTATTTGCGACAAAAAAACAATAATACAAGTTAGATTACGTTGTTTTATATTATAAAACAACGTTTTATAATGTATTCAAAAAAAAATATAAAGAATGTAGTCTTTGTTTATACACTGTTCTAAGTTATTTTCATGATACTATACAAGTTTTTTATTGTAAACCCTTACTTTTTGACAATTTAGAATCCTTTAAAGAGAGGTGTTTCCTTTATGGCTATTCAACCTGATATGGTTTAGGGATTGCCGCACAGCGAAGGCCAACCTTAAGCTCCTCATCTTCGCGCACATACCCTTGGGACGCAACCTGCTTAATGGATGAAATAAATTTTTCCTAATTGCTGATGGTATTCGGAGTATGGATTTTATAAGACAGTTTATTTCAGATAAAAAGCAGAATGTATGTTCCTAATCTGATATAATAATTTATATAGATTTGGATAACATTGGGGGGATTTATAAATGAAGGAATGGGAGTCAGGTTACGTAGCTGGAATTATAGATGGCGAAGGAACCATTACTTTATCTAGGATGCATTCCCATGAATATCGCAGACCTTGTATTTCAATCGCTTCAACGGATAAAGAACTTTTGCTTTATATTCAATCATTAACAGGAGGCACAATTTGTAATAAAAGAAATTACAACCCTGTAAAGCATAAAGATTCATTTACTTTAATCATTAAAAAAGATGTCATTTCACTTTTGGAGCAAATAACACCTTATTTGAGAGTGGATAAAAAGAAAAAAAGAGCCCAGTGGATCATAACCCATTATGAGCACGTTACCGCCAGAAACGGAAAATACAGTCAGGAAAACCTTGTAAGGAAAATTCAATTTGAAGATTATTTTTTTCAAATATAAATAGGCAGCTCACCATTTTAGGGTAAGCTGCCTCGTTTAAGTATTTGTCCCCTGATTTTTTAGTAGACTAGATAACAACTATCATGCAAATAAAAAACCACCAAATATGTATTTGGTGGAGACGGTGGGACGTGCTTTTCCATGCTTTCGTCATGGCACTGACTATATCTTGAACCTGGAACTCCAGGTCCTCCGGCGTCTTATGCGAATCATAAATTTTCCTGAGACAGGAAGGATTTCGCATCCTAGTACTGCCCTGTAGGCAGCCTATAAGTCGATACACGGCTGTTGGATTGCTCCACATACCGCTCGGCATTGCCTTATCGCCATAGAAAGCGACTTAGGTTTCACCGATAAAGCCGGATTTTCACTTGTATGTTGCCATACAAGGCGACTAATTACTAATCGAACCCACGTCCAGAAGCATCGCCACTTAAGCTTCTACGAGTGTAGTCGACATATTTGCGTTTCGCTGAGCCATTTGCCTGCCGACAGGCGGCCGGTCAGCTAGCCTGATTGTTCTCTTCCTTCATCCTCAGACGGTGGAATCCGGCGTAGCCTACTAAGAGTGAGTCCGCTACCCTACCACATAGGCGATGGAGGGGCGAACAGCTATGCAGTTATTAAGCTGCGAAAGCTAGGTTGTTGTTAGTTTTGCCAGTTATAGGCGTTGACGTTTTAACGAGGCCGATCCCCTCGACTCGCAACCTAAGCTCGAACTACCCCTGTCGAATCCGTAGCGTCCCCATATATAATATAAACAGACGTTAGGATACTCGGTGCTACCGAGCAAAAGCTGTTTGCCACACGTGGTGACAAGATTTATTATAACATACCAGAGAAAGTTTTCAACTGGAAACACACTTCCAGTTTCCGCCATCCCTTCTACATCTTCTGGCGCTCGCGGAAAGCCCGCTCGATATCGCGTTTGGCTTCTTTCTTTTTCAGGTCCTCACGCTTATCGTATTTCTTTTTACCCTTGGCCAGACCCAATAAAACCTTGGCATACCCGTTTTTCAGGTAAATCTTCAAAGGCACTAGCGCATAGCCGATTTCCTTTGTTTCACCAATCAGCTTGCTGATTTCACGGCGGTGCATCAAAAGCTTCCGTTCGCGCAATGGGTCGTGGTTATAGCGGTTTCCCTGTTCATACGGACTGACATGCATTCCATACAGGAATACTTCGCCATCCCTGATGCGGGCATACGATTCTTTTAGGTTAACTTTTCCAGCCCGGATGGACTTGATCTCTGTACCTTGAAGGACAATACCCGTTTCAAAGGTTTCTTCAATAAAGTAATCATGGTAGGCTTTTTTGTTTTGTGCTACCGTTTTGCCAATACCTTTTGGCATACTGCTTCCCCCTTTATACTCTCCCAACATTATACCACAAAAGCCGGTGCCTGAGCGGGGTCAGGCACCGTTTAGCGCTTCACCGCAGTGCGGGTCAGGCACTGTTTTATGCGTTACTGCATTACCGTGGTGCGGGTCAGGCACCGTTTAGGACTTTAGTGCGTTAGCGTCGTTTTGGTTTGCGCTTGGCTTTTGGGGCGTTTTCGTAGAATTTTTTGTTTCGGCTTTTTTTCTTGGCGCCTTCGCCCCGTTTCTTGCTTCCGCCTGCGCTATCATCGGTTTTGCCTCTTCTCGGCTTGCGTTCGCTACTTCCTGTTCTGAACACCTTAGGCGCATCGTTCGTTTCGCGGCGGCGCGTGCCTTTCATCCCGACGATCTCAAAGTCGATGGAGCGTTCTTCCTTGTTGACCTTGACAACACGGACGGTGATTTCATCGCCAATACGGAACACATTGCCTGTCCGCTCGCCAATCATTGCGAAATGCCGCTCATCATAACGATAATAGTCATCGGTCATATAGCTCACATGCACAAGGCCTTCAATCGTATTCGGCAGTTCGACGAACATGCCGAAATTGGTTACGGAAGAAATAATCCCATCGTACTCGACGCCGATTTTATCTTCCATATACTCCGCTTTCTTGAGTTCATCGGTTTCACGTTCCGCCTCCACAGCCCGGCGCTCCATGTCCGAGGAATGCTTGGCGATTTCCGGCAGCTGAGCATTCCATTTTTCCTTGGTGTGCTGGTCAATCTTGCCTTCAATCAGATAGGTGCGGATCAGCCTATGGACGATGGTGTCCGGATAACGGCGGATCGGTGAAGTGAAGTGCGTGTAGAACTCGGTTGAGAGACCGAAGTGCCCAAGGCTTTCTTCGAAGTACTTTGCCTGCTGCATTGAACGCAGCATCACAGTCGATATCACCATTTCCTCCGGCTTGCCTTGCACTTCCTCGATGATTGCCTGAAGTGCCTTTGGGTGCACCGAATTGGCCGTTCCCCTTACAAGATAGCCGAAATTCGTAATAAACTCAAAGAATCGGCGAAGCTTGTCTTCTTTCGGGTCTTCATGAATTCGGTAAATGAACGGAACCTCCATCCAGTGGAAATGCTCGGCAACCGTTTCATTCGCTACCAGCATGAATTCTTCAATAAGGCGCTCTGCGACAGAACGTTCGCGCAGCACCACATCGGACGGATGGCCATTTTCATCGACAAGGACCTTCGATTCTTTAAAGTCGAAATCGATAGCACCACGCCCCATCCGTTTGCCGCGCAGAATGGCCGCCAGCTCTTCCATCATTTCGAACATTGGAACAAGAGATTCATAACGGCTGCGGACCTCTTCATCTTTGTCAACCAGAATAAGGTTGACATCATGATAGGTCATCCTTTCAGTCGTTTTGATGACACTTTGGAAAATTTCGTGGTCGACTACTTCACCCTCTGGAGAAATCTCCATGGAACAACTTAAGGTAAGGCGGTCCACCTTAGGGTTTAATGAGCAAATTCCATTGGAAAGGCGATGCGGAATCATTGGAATTACCCGGTCGACAAGATAAACACTAGTTGCACGTTCGGCCGCTTCAACATCAATCGGCGAACCTTCCTGCACATAATAGCTGACATCGGCGATATGGACGCCGAGCTTATAGTTGCCGTTTTCAAGCCTTGTGACCGTTACAGCATCATCAAGGTCCTTCGCATCGGCACCATCGATTGTTACAATCACTTCGTCTCGCAGGTCGCGGCGATTGGCCAATTCACTCTCATCGATTTCATCCGGAGTCTCGTTCGCCTGCTGCAGGACTTCCGGCGGAAATTCCATCGGCAGCCCGTGCTTATGGATAACCGATAAAATATCGACTCCTGGGTCATTTTTATGTCCCAGGATGGAGACAACCTCCCCCTCTGCCGACTTGCGCCCATCAGGATAGCTTGTCAGTGTGACTACCACTTTATGGCCCTCGACAGCGCCCATGCTCGCTTCTTTAGGAATAAATATATCACTGGCGAATTTTTTATCGTCCGGAATGACAAATCCGAAATGCTTGCTTTCCGTATAGGTGCCGACAATCTGCTGGACACCGCGCTCAATGATCCGGACAATCGTTCCCTCGCGCCGCTGGCCGGAGCTGGTGGACGAAACGCGCGCAAGGACAATGTCCCCATGCATGGCATTATTCGTTTCATTTGGCGGGATGAAAATATCATCCATGCCAGGCTCCTCCGGAATGACAAACGCAAACCCCTTCGCATGCCCGGTAAGCTTTCCGCGGACCAAATTCATTTTCTCAGGAAGACCGTAACGGTTGCTGCGGGTCCTCACAACCAGCCCTCTTTCCTCCATGACAACAAGGGCCTTCACAAACTCTTTGAAAGTCGCCGAATCCTCAATACCAAACGCTTCTTCAAGCTCCTGGATGGTCAGCGGCTTATACGCCTCGTCCTTCATATAATGAAGCAGCCGGTCAATATGGCCCTGAATGCTTTCTTCCATAAAAATCCCTCCTTTAATAAGGTTCCTCATAATAAAACACTTATCTATTTATTCTTTCCAATTTAGCTTTTCCAGAAACGCATAAACATCTTCATGAAGCTGGTCCTTTTCTTTATCAAAGGTAATCACATGCCCGGACTCTTCATACCACTTGATTTCCTTATGGACGGCTTCAACCTCGTTATAGATAATATTCGCACTGTCCGTGTTAATCATGTTGTCATGGCGGGCCTGGACCACAAAGGTTGGCGCATAGACCATGTCCACGTTGTTCCGGACATCGGAAATAAGGCCTTGGAGCGCCTTTAAGGTGCCCATCGGAGTTTTCTCGAACTCTTCCATTTCAGCCTGTATTTGTTCGTCACTTTTACCTTCCAGCTTTTTATATTCCCGGGCATAGGCCAGGACACCTTTGTACATGGTCTCCTCACTTTTTATGTACATGGGTGCGCACATTGGTACGATACCCTTCACAGGCACTGTATAACCCAGCTTGAGGGAAAACACCCCGCCAAGCGATAAACCGACCACAGCGATTTCTTCATGGCCTTCATTTTTCAAAAATTCATACGCCTTGGTGACATCCTGCCACCAGTCCTCGGGACCGGTATGCACCAGCTCTTCCGGAGGGACACCATGCCCTTTATAAATTGGTGCGTGGCAGGTATATCCTTTTTCCTGAAGGAACCTTCCCATCATCCGCACATCGGCTGAATTGCCGGTGAACCCATGCAGCATCAACACTGCGCGCTTCCCCGCCTTGAATGTGAATGGCTTTGGAACTAACTTCTTCATCTTATAACTCCCTTTATTTTAATCATTCGAATTATGGATACACTTTTTAGTTTTAACAAACCTGGTCTCAACATTCCAGAAATACGCATTTAGGCTGTATCCTTCGAAAGTTTGCGATTATGGATATGAATATTTTACCAAGTTGGCAGGCCGCAAAAAAACCGGCCTCGATCGAAGCCGGTTTGTGCTCGCTTTTTATAGTGCAAAATACGATACTGCAATGGACAGAACAAAAAATAGGACAGCCAGCACAACGGTGATGCGGTGCAGGACAAGGTCAATCCCCCGTGCCTTCTGCTTGCCGAACAACGTTTCAGCGCCGCCGGAAATCGCTCCGGATAGGCCTGTACTTTTACTGGACTGAAGAAGAACAACAACAATTAGACTGATACAAACAATAACTAAAAGTGCGACTAAAAATGTGTGCATGAAGCATACCTCCTGGAAAGCCTGCATTTAACAGTATTTTAAATGTATCACATTTTCCAGATTGAAACAATACCTGTCTTTTCTGGCTGCTAGGTGCAGATATTGTGAATATCCCTTCCATAAAGGCGCTATTCAAGTGGATCCTAAATGTAGAGCTTGGCGTGGAGGACCGGTTAATTACTCAAAATGTAGGAAGCAGTCCTCCATCATGCTTATGGAGGACCATTTTCTCCTCAAGATTGGAAATCAGGTCCTCCATCGTCCTTATAGAGGACCACTTTTCCCTCAAAATCGAAATTCTGGGCCTTCATCGACCTTATGGAGGACTTCTTTTCTCTCAATATTGAAACTCTGGTCCTCCATTGCCTCCGTGGAGAACCACTTTTCCCTCAATATCGAAATTCTGGTCCTCCATCCACCTTAGGAGGACCACTTCTCCCTCAATATCGAAATTCTGGTCCTCCATCCACCTTAGGAGGACCACTTTTCCCTCAAAATCGAAATTCTGGGCCTTCATCGACCTTATGGAGGACCACTTTTAAAAAAAATGGGCTTCGAAATTGGGTCTACGCCGAGCGATAAAAAAACGCCGGCAAATGCCGGCGTCCTGTAAACCTGTATTACTTCTTAAGGTTGTAGAAAGATTTGATTCCGTTGTACTGCGCTGTTTCGCCAAGCTGGTCTTCGATGCGAAGAAGCTGGTTGTACTTGGCAACGCGGTCTGTACGGGATGGCGCACCAGTTTTGATTTGGCCAGCGTTTGTCGCAACGGCGATGTCAGCGATTGTACTGTCTTCTGTTTCACCAGAACGGTGGGAGATAACCGCTGTGTAGCCAGCGCGCTTCGCCATTTCGATTGCGTCGAAAGTTTCAGTAAGTGTACCGATTTGGTTCACTTTGATCAGGATGGAGTTGCCAACGCCCTGCTCGATTCCTTGAGACAATTTCTTCGTATTTGTAACGAACAGGTCGTCACCAACAAGCTGTACTTTGCCGCCAAGGCGCTCAGTAAGAAGCTTGTGGCCTTCCCAGTCGTTCTCATCAAGGCCGTCTTCGATGGAGATGATTGGGTACTTGGAAGCCATTTCTGCATACCAGTCAACCATTTCAGCAGATGTTTTCACAACACCTTCTCCGGAAAGATGGTATTTGCCGTCTTCTTTGCTGTAGAACTCGGAAGAAGCAGCATCCATTGCAAGCATTACTTGCTCGCCTGGCTTATAGCCGGCCTTTTCGATTGCCGTTACGATTGTTTGAAGAGCTTCTTCGTTGGATCCTAGGTTTGGAGCGAATCCGCCTTCGTCACCCACTGCTGTGTTCAAGCCTTTTTCTTTCAAAACAGACTTCAGGCTGTGGAAGATTTCCGCACCCATGCGAAGTGCTTCACGGAAGCTTTCAGCACCTACTGGCATAACCATGAATTCCTGGATGTCCACGTTGTTGTCAGCGTGCTCGCCGCCGTTCACAATGTTCATCATTGGAACTGGAAGCTGCTTGGAGTTGAAGCCGCCTAGGTATTGGTACAAAGGAATGTCAAGGTAGTCTGCAGCCGCATGTGCAACAGCCATGGAAACGCCCAGGATTGCGTTTGCGCCAAGCTTGCCTTTGTTTTCAGTACCGTCAAGCTCGATCAGCGCATGGTCAACGCCAACCTGGTCAAGAACGTTGAACTCTTCGCCAACAAGGAATGGAGCGATAACTTCATTCACGTTTTCAACTGCTTTCAAAACACCTTTTCCAAGGTAGCGGCTCTTGTCGCCGTCACGAAGCTCAACCGCTTCATATTCACCAGTGGAAGCTCCACTTGGAACAAGCGCGCGTCCGAAAGCACCGGACTCTGTGTATACTTCAACTTCAACTGTAGGGTTCCCGCGGGAATCAAGTACTTCACGAGCATAAACATCTGTAATAAATGGCATTGAAATCTCTCCTTAAAATGTAGTTTCTTTATCGTACTAAAGGGTGCCTGACCCCTGTTGCATTAGTGCAGTAAAGGGTGCCTGACCCTCTTTATTGCGTTAAAGGGTGCCTCATTCTTTGATGAGGGTTTTTCCGGTCATTTCGGCTGGCTGGCTGATACCGAGCAAGTCTAGCATTGTCGGTGCAAGATCGCCGAGGATTCCGTCCTCGCGCAGCTCAGCACCTTCTTTTGTGACAATGACAGGGACAGGGTTCGTCGTATGGGCCGTCATAGGGCTGCCTTCAAGTGTCACGACTTCGTCCGCGTTTCCGTGGTCAGCTGTGATAATCGCTGTTCCGCCTTTGGAAACGATCAGATCGACAATTTTGCCAAGGCATTCATCAACTGTTTCCACCGCCTGAATGGTTGGTTCAAGCATACCGGAATGGCCGACCATGTCCGGATTGGCGAAATTCAGGATGATGGCATCAAAGTTATCAGCTTCAATTTCTTTTAAAAGCGCGTCGGTTACTTCATAGGCGCTCATCTCAGGCTTAAGGTCGTAGGTTGCGACCTTCGGCGAATTGATGAGAATCCGCTTTTCGCCAGGAAACTCATTCTCGCGTCCGCCGCTCATAAAGAACGTAACATGCGGATATTTTTCCGTTTCGGCAATGCGGAGCTGGGTCATTCCGTTTTGGGAAATCACCTCTCCAAGCGTATTGTCAAGGTTCATCGGTTCAAACGCCACATAGCCGTCCACACTCTCACTGAAATGAGTCAGGCAGACGAAGTGAAGGTTTTGCGGGTGTTTCGGCCCGCGATCGAATGAACGGAAGTCCTTGTTGGTGAAGGTATTGGAAATCTGGATCGCCCGGTCAGGACGGAAATTATAGAAAATAACCGCATCTTCATCTTCCACTGTGGCCACCGGCGAGCCATCCGGACGGACAAGCACGGACGGAATGACGAATTCATCGAAGATTCCGTTGTTGTAGTTGTCCTCAATCAGTTCCATCGGGTTGGAATACGTTGGGCCGTCGCCGTACACCATGGAGCGGTAAGATTTTTCAACCCGCTCCCAGCGCTTGTCACGGTCCATGGAATAATAGCGTCCGGAAATGGTCGCAAATTCACCAACACCAATTTCACTCATCTTTTCAAGCGTTTCCTTCACATAACCTTTTGCCGTCTGAGGGCCGACATCCCGGCCGTCCAGGAAAGCATGGACGTAAACCTTCTCAAGGCCTTCGCTTGCAGCCAGCTTCAACAGCGCAAACATATGGTTGATATGGCTGTGCACGCCGCCGTCGGATAAAAGTCCGAAAAGGTGGAGGCTCTTGCCTTTTTCTTTTGCATGCCTGATGGCATTCAGGAAGGTTTCATTTCGTTCGAACTCGCCTTCACGGATGGAAATGTTCACCCTGGTCAAGCTTTGGTACACAATCCGGCCGGCACCGATATTCAGGTGGCCAACCTCGGAGTTCCCCATCTGGCCTTCTGGAAGGCCGACCGCTTCCCCGCTCGCAATCAATTGCGCATGAGGGTAGGAATTCCAAAAGCGGTCAAAGTTCGGCTTTTTCGCCTGGGCAACAGCATTTCCCATGCGCTCGCCCCGAATGGCAAAGCCGTCCAGAATGATTAAAGCGGTTGGAGATTTTTTACTCATGTGAACCTGCCTCCAATAGCTGCAGGAAAGAATCCGTTTCAAGGCTGGCACCGCCGACTAGAGCTCCGTCAATGTCAGGCTGGGACATGTATTCCTGAATGTTTCCAGGCTTGACACTGCCGCCGTACTGGATGCGGACAGCTTCGGCCGCTTCCTGTGAAAATTGCTCCCCTACCACCTGGCGGATATGCGCACAAACTTCGTTCGCATCCTGTGCAGTGGAGGATTTGCCTGTTCCGATCGCCCAAATTGGCTCATAAGCAATCACAGTCTGTTTTACCTGTTCTTCCGTAAGGCCTGTCAAAGCCTGCTTTACCTGATTGCCGACAAGCTCGTTTGTTTCGCCGTTTTCACGCTGCTCCAGTGTTTCACCGCAGCAGACGATCGGAGTCAAGTTGTATTTGAACGCAGATAGAGTCTTTTTATTGACGGAATCGTCGGTTTCATTGAACATTTCGCGTCGCTCGGAATGTCCGATGATAACATACTTCACGCCGAGGTCCTGCAATGCTTTCGGGCTGATTTCGCCGGTGAATGCACCGCTTTCCTCGAAATGCATGTTTTGGGCACCGATACTTACATCAGAGCCTTTTGTTGCCTCGACCAGCTGGCCAAGGAACAAGGCAGGGGCGCACACCACGGATTCCACCTTTTCGTTGGATGGAACAAGACCATTTACATCCTCAATAAATTTTTTCGCTTCTGAGAGCGTTTTATGCATCTTCCAGTTTCCTGCAATAATAGGCTTACGCATTGCGGCACTTCCTTTCGTTGCAATCATTATTAACTAGGTTCCGAATGCTTCGGAAGGCTCCGGGGAATTCGGAGCCCGGTTCCGAAATGAAAATCCTTATTTATCATTCAAAGCGACAACGCCTGGAAGCTCTTTGCCTTCCATAAACTCAAGCGAAGCTCCGCCGCCAGTTGAAATATGGCTCATCTTGTCTGCAAGATTGAACTTTTCTACCGCAGCTGCAGAATCGCCGCCGCCGATGACGGAATATGTATCCGCCGCTTCTGCCAGCGCTTCGGCAACACCCTTTGTTCCTTTTGCGAATGGCTCAAGCTCGAACACACCCATTGGGCCGTTCCAGATGACAAGCTTGGAGCCCTTGATGACATCGCGATAGGTTTCGATTGTTTTCGGGCCGATATCGAGCGCTTCCCAATCAGCAGGAATTTCATTGATTGGCACTACCTTTGTATTGGCTTGCTCGGAGAAATCATCCGCGACCGTTACATCGACAGGCATATAGAAATTAACGCCTTTTTCTTTTGCTTTTTCCATGAAGGAATTGGCAAGGTCAATTTTATCCTCTTCGAGCAGGGACTTTCCGACTTCATGGCCCTGTGCCTTAACGAACGTATAAGCCAAACCGCCGCCAATGATCAGGTTGTCCACTTTTTCAAGTAGGTTTTCGATAACACCGATTTTGTCTTTTACCTTTGCTCCGCCAATGATGGCTGTGAATGGACGCTCAGGATTGGAGAGCGCTTTGCCAAGCACTTCAAGTTCCTTTTCCATCAGGAGTCCGGAAACGGCCGGAAGATGATGGGCAATTCCCTCTGTGGAGGCATGAGCACGGTGTGCAGCACCAAATGCATCGTTGACGTAGATGTCAGCCAGGTCGGCAAACGCTTTGGCCAATTCGGCATCGTTCTTTTCTTCACCTGGGTAAAAGCGCACGTTTTCCAAAAGCAATACATCTCCATCATTCATGGAGCTGATTTCTGCTTTAACGGATTCCCCATATGCCTCATCCGTTTTCTTCACATCCTTGCCCAATAGCTCGGACAGACGTGCAGCAACTGGAGTCAGGCGAAGTTCTTCAACCGCCTGGCCCTTTGGACGTCCAAGGTGGCTGGCAAGGATCACTTTCGCTCCCTGGTCGCTCAGGTACTGGATGGTCGGCAATGCTGCTTTGATCCTTGTTTCATCCGTCACTTGCCCGTCTTTCATCGGGACATTGAAGTCCACACGGCAAAATACTCGTTTTCCTTTTACATCAATATCTTTCACAGATTTTTTGTTCAAGGCTTAAACCTCCTCTTCATCATAGACAAGCAAACAAGCATAAAAACAAAGGGAGAGGGGACTGGTCCCCACTCCCCCTTTTCATCCTTTTAAATTATAGATGGTTCTGGATGGATTATCCAATGATACCACTAAAGTTCAGGAATTATTTTTTACAGGCCTTTTTGAGCGATATAGTCAACAAGGTCTACAACGCGGTTGGAGTAGCCAGTTTCGTTATCGTACCAAGAAATTACTTTTACCATGTTTCCTTCCATAACCATAGTGGAAAGAGCATCGATAGTAGAAGAATGAGTGTCGCCATTGTAGTCGCCGGATACAAGCGGCTCTTCGCTGTAGCCAAGGATTCCTTTAAGGTCGCCTTCTGCAGCTTCCTTAAGGGCAGAGTTGATTTCTTCCACTGTTACATCCTTGTCAAGCTCAGCAACAAGGTCCACAAGGGAAACGTTTGGAGTTGGAACACGCATTGCTCCGCCGTTCAGCTTGCCTTTCAGCTCAGGCAATACAAGGGAAACAGCTTTCGCAGCGCCTGTAGTTGTCGGGATGATGTTTTCCGCTGCTGCACGCGCACGACGGTAGTCTTTATGCGGCAGGTCAAGGATTTGCTGGTCGTTCGTGTAAGAGTGAACAGTTGTCATCATGCCGCGCTTGATGCCGAACTTATCGTTAAGTACTTTAGCGAATGGAGCCAAGCAGTTTGTTGTGCAAGATGCATTGGAGATGACATGGTGGTTAGCCGCATCGTACTTGTCATGGTTAACGCCCATAACGATTGTGATGTCTTCTTCGCTGGCAGGAGCAGAGATGATGACCTTTTTAGCGCCAGCTTCAAGGTGCTTCGCTGCATCCGCACGCTTTGTGAAACGGCCAGTTGATTCTACAACCACTTCTACGCCAAGGTCGCCCCAGCCAAGCTGTGCAGGATCTCTTTCAGCAATAACTTTCACGCGCTGTCCGCCAACAACCAGGTAGTCTCCATCAACGGACACTTCCTCGTCAAGTCTGCCGTGTACGGAATCATATTTTAAAAGGTGTGCAAGCATGTTTGCATCAGTAAGGTCGTTTACTGCCACTACTTCCACGTTAGGATTCTTAAGAGCCGCGCGGAATACCACACGCCCAATACGTCCAAAACCGTTAATACCAACTTTTACTGCCATGATTTTTCCTCCTTTTATTCCTAAAGCTATGGTTTTATTTTTATATTAAGAGTATGGCTCATGCCGGAATCGGTTCCGGCCAAGCTGATTACCCTTGAACCAAAAGTCTTGCCGCTCCTTCATCCGTAATGAGGATGGTGGTGTCCGGAGCTTGTTTCATGTAAGCCCTGATCGCTTTTGCCTTCGATGCTCCACCGGCTACGGCGATGATATGGTCCACTGTTTGCAGGTCCTCGAGCTGAAGCCCGATGGTGCGGACCCGGTGGACGATATCCCCGGACTCGTTAAAATAGTAGCCAAATGCCTCGCCAACTGCTTTTCCCTGGATGATTTTCTCCATATCAGCTGCAGAAGTATTCCGGCGTTCCGCCATTGCAATAGCATCCCCAATTCCGTGAAGAACCATGCTTGCCGATTTAATGAGATTCAGCACTTCGTTGACCTGCGGCTCCCGGATGAAAGACTCGTATATCCCGCTGCTCACCTGGTCGGGCACATAGAACACCCGGTGACGGGAATGTGTCCTGCTGGCCATGATTGCGCTGATGGTGTTCGCCTGGTTGTTCACATCCTCACCGAGGCCGCCCCTTGCAGGGACAAAAAGCAAATTCTTCTCACCCATCTCCTGCGGGAGCATCTCTGCAACCGCAGACATCGTGGTCCCTCCAGTTACGGCAATGATATTGTCTTCCTTTAAGGCATTTTTCATTCCGGATGCGCAAGCTTTCCCGAGCTCCCGCTTAACCCATGGCGACTGGTCGCTGTCTCCGGGAACGACAATCACCTTGGCTATGCCCATTTGGGCCTTGAGCTGCTGCTCTAGTTTGCTTATACCCGTAATGGCGCGCATTATGCTATCAAGTCTTTCCAGTATATCTTCCCCTTCACGGGTCAGGCTCATTCCCTGGGCTGAAGACTCCAGCAAATTCTGCGCTTTTAAAAAATCGACCTCGCCCCGCAAAACGCGTTCCGTAAGCCCGAGGCTGACGGACAGGTTGCGGCGTCCGACTGGCTGCATGGCATTTATGTATTGCAGAATCTGCACGCGTCTTTGCATGACTTCTACAAGATCAGGCAATATTCTTTTTTGAATATCAAGCAATTCATCCATGGGAAAAATCCCCTCCAGCTTGCGTGGTCATTTTATGTCCCGGAGTGACATATTATGTCCCACTTACTCAAAAAAAAAATCACCCCTGATTCATGTATCATTCTAACAGGAGTGATTGGCCAATTCAACCAATATACTTGACATTTTTTCTTGAAAACGCTTCAACTATAAAATTTTTGTTAATAATGCCAGCCTGGATTTCTTCGCCGTGCAATTCAATGACCGGAATGGTGATGCCATAGCGTTCAGTCAACTCGTCACTTTCATCTATGTCTACTTCAACTATATCGAATTGCCAATTCTTCTGTAGTTCCTCAAGCAGCGCTTTGGCGTCTTCGCACAAATGGCAGCGCTGCCTCATGTATAGTTTTACTATGCTTTCCAAAACTTTTCCACCTTTTACAAAAATCTTTTCCGTTTCGAGGACGAGGCAATCCCAAGCTGTTCTCTATACTTCGCCACCGTCCTCCTCGAGATGACGATGCCCGCCCGCTCTGACAATAGCTCGACAATATCCTGATCCGATAGCGGCTTTTGTTTGTCTTCATCCTGTACAAGCTGGGCAATCGCGGCTTTAGCATGCTGCGAGGATGTCTGTTCAAGCTCGGTCGTCTGGATGGAGCTTGAAAAGAGCGACTTCATTTCAAATGTGCCTGCAGGCGTTTGAAGGTACTTCTCCCGCACTGCCCTGCTGACGGTCGATTCATGGATTCCAAGCTCTCCGGCAATCTCTTTCATCGTCATCGGCTTGAGGAACGAGCGCCCCTGCCGGATGAAACCAGGCTGTTTTTCAACAATTTTAATTGCTACCTTCATTAAGGTTTCACGGCGCTGTTCAAGGCTTTTCAGAATCCATTGGAAATCCTGCTGTTTTTCGTGGAGAAACCTGGCCACTTCATGATCGCCGTAAGCTGCCAGCTCCCGATAGTAATCTTCATTAAATGTAATCTTTGGAACGGTCTCATCAACCATTCCGATGGTCAGGCCGCCGTTTTCCTCGCGAACGATGACATCGGGCACAATATAGGCGGCCTTTTCAGAATAAAAAGCAGCTCCCGGCCTTGGGTCAAGGACCTGGATATAATCGAACGTTTGCTGGATTTCCCGAAGTTCCAGTTTCAATAGTTTGGCCAGCAGCTTCCATTTCTTTTCGGCAAACAGCATAAAGTGGGTTTCCAGCACCGTCTGGGCCAGGAAATTCCACTTATCAGGCTTCATCCTCTGCAGCTGCAGCAGCAGGCATTCCTGGAGGCTCCGTGCTCCCACTCCTGAAGGCTCAAGTCCCTGAAGGAGCACAAGTGCGTTCTCGGCCTCGTCTTCCGTGATGCCAAGCTTCACGCAGGCGTCCTGTACCGTCGCACCCAAGTAACCGTTTTCATCAAGGTTCTCAATATAAAATTGGATAATCCTCCGCTCATCCTTTTCAAGTGGCAAGACATTAAGCTGAAAACGCAAATGGTCCTGAAGCGAGTACGGAATTTCGCCAATTTGGTCGATCCAGTTTTTTTGGTCCCGTTCGCTCGGTGTACGTGCTTTCACTTTCGTTCCCACACGCGGGTCAATCGTACGGATATTTTTAAAATCCACCTGGAGCAGCGGATTTTCACTCGCCTTTTCTTCCAAAAAAGCTGCAAGCTCCTGGGACGAATATTGCAACAGTGCAATCGCCTGGGTCAGCTCCTGGGTCATTGCCAGCTTCAATGTCTGCTTCTGCCATAATCCGGCTTTCAAGTCCATCCGATCTCCCTCCCTTCCACCATTTTACATGATAATTGCGAATAGGTGAATGGGATGTATTGGTGATATTTGCGGAAGGTCTATAAATGCAGGTTGGTAATCGTCATATATATCAACGTTCTCCAGCAGTTCCCCACCAATGCAAATCAGATTTTGAATATTAAAGGAGACGACTGTCATTTTAAAGCCCATCCTGACCATAAACAATTTTAGTCTTCTTTTTGTTTATTTTCAGTTTATACTGAGTGAATCTTTCTGAAATCTGGGAGAGCAGGTTTTGGGCTTCGTCTTCACTGTGGCAATGAATATAAATATCATCAAGGAAGCGCTCGAAAACAATTTTTGGATGATTCTTTTCCATCCATTGATCAAAAATATCATGTAAGTAGAAGTCTACCAGAAAATAACTGAGACTGTTGCCTTGCGGTATTCCTTTAATTCCTCTGACTAAAGTTCCATCGTTCATTTGTGCAGGTGCTTTCACCAATCGTTCTGTATAAAGCAATACCCAGGAATTATTAAAATGTTTTCTTAGCATATCCATAAGGGTCTGATGGTCAATGTTTTCTGCACATTTCTCAATGTCAACAATAAGGGTCCACTCATAGCGCAGCCAGCGGTCACGTTTCGGTGCTAGAGTAGCTCTCTTTCCTTCTTTTTTACCCTTCAAATGAAAAAAAGAGTTAGGATGCCACTGCTCCTTGAATGCAGAAAACAGATGATCCCTTAATAACTGTTGTACGAGATGATCTCTTACTGTAGTAATACCCAGAGGTCTCCAACCGCCATGTTTCTTGCGCCTGTATGTTCTGAGAACAGGAGAAGGAACATACTTCCCCGATGAAAGTTCCTTCCATAGTTCATGAATTCGCTTCGACCGATTTACCTTGAAATCCCGCATGGTTTGACCATCTATACCGACTACCTTTGTATTTTTGCATTTTTTATATGCTTTCCAAACATGTTTCTTCGGTATGTCAAATCCTTTCTTTGGCATGCAATCCACCCTTCTTTCATTTATTATTCTATCTATATGTCCAAACTGCAATAAAGGACAATACATACGCGGAAATGAGAGGAGACAAATCACGACTATCACTACCCAAATATATCGACCTCTGCAAAATCAACTGAAAATATGTAGTTTTTATTACGTAGCATTTAAGTGAAAGATATCGAAAAAAAATAAAAAAAAATCCCTGCGAGGATTAATCGCAGGGAAATTAGCGTAAATATCGATATTAAGGACGCCCTCGTCAGGATTCGAACCCGAATTTCAAGAACCGGAATCTTGCGTGCTATCCATTGCACCACGAGGGCCTATTCAATTATTATTCTGCAAAAGCAGATGTGCGGTACGAATACTAATTATAGGGCATGTTGCCCGAGAATGCAAGAGGGATTTTGTTTAAAATTCATTCAGGTGGGTAAGATGGAAACGGAGGAATGTGTTGGTAAAATGTCGAACAGTTATTATAGCCGGACAAGAGTGATTTGTTTGACCTTTATTGACCATCAGTGTATCATAAAAATACATAGCAAACCCGGCTTCCAGTCCCTTTCATTCGGGTGGTCCGGGAAAACCTTATGTAAAAGGAGGAAATAGAATGAATTTGATTCCTACAGTTATTGAACAGACAAACCGCGGGGAACGTGCTTACGATATTTATTCCCGCCTGTTAAAAGACCGCATCATCATGCTGGGAAGCGGGATTGATGATAATGTTGCCAACTCGATTGTGGCTCAGCTGCTTTTCCTTGAAGCAGAAAATCCGGAGAAGGATATCTCCATCTACATCAACAGCCCGGGGGGCAGCATCACGGCAGGCATGGCGATTTATGATACCATGCAGTTCATCAAGCCTGAAGTCCAAACCATCTGTATCGGGATGGCAGCATCCATGGGTGCATTCCTGCTTGCAGCCGGAACAAAAGGCAAGCGTTACGCCCTTCCTAACGCCGAAGTGATGATCCACCAGCCTCTTGGCGGAGCACAAGGCCAGGCAACAGAAATTGAGATCGCGGCAAAGCGCATTTTGTTCTTGCGCGACAAGCTGAATGGCATTCTTTCCGAGCGCACTGGCCAGCCGCTTGAAGTGATTGCCCGCGACACAGAGCGCGACAACTTTATGACGGCAGAGCGTGCCAAGGAGTACGGCCTTGTCGACCATATCGTCAGCAGAAATCCAAACGAACAAAGCAAAAAATAAACAAAAAGAAAACTCGCTCCCATCCGATGGGGCGAGTTTTTCATTTCAGCTTTCGCGCTGGATATAATCGCTTAACGCGTTTAGAGCTTCTGATTCGTCATTCCCGTCAGCAATAAGCGTGATCATGGATCCCGTACTTACCGCGAGGCTCATCAATCCCATAATGCTTTTCGCATTCACTTTTTTGCCATCTTTCTCAATAAACACATCCGAAGAAAATCGATTGGCTTCCTGAACGAACATCGCCGCCGGGCGAGCCTGCAAACCAGTTTTCAATTTAACTTCCACTTGCCTTTCTACCATCTGTATTCCTCCCATTCAAACAAATTATTATTGTTGTATCATTTCTCCAGCACGGAGCTTTTCAGCAATTTCATCTATTTTACGCAGGCGATGATTGATCCCGGATTTGCTGATCACCCCGCCCGATACCATCTCCCCCAATTCCTTGAGGGTTACATCCTGGTGGGCTACCCGCAGTTCGGCAATTTCCCGCAGCTTGCCCGGGAGAATCTGAAGGCCGACTGTTTCCTCGATATATCGGATATTCTCAACCTGCCGCAGCGCAGCACCAATGGTCTTATTCAAGTTCGCCGTTTCACAATTTACCAGGCGGTTAACCGAATTTCTCATATCGCGGACAATGCGAATATCCTCAAATCGCAGCAGGGCATTATGGGCCCCTATGACATTCAGGAACTCAGTGATTTTCTCGGCTTCTTTCAGATAGGTAATAAAGCCTTTCTTGCGTTCCAGCGTTTTGCTGTTCAGCCCGAATTTGTTCATCAGTTCGCATAGGGACTGATTGTGTTCCTGGTACATCGAGGCAATTTCAAGGTGATACGAGGATGTTTCCGGATTGTTCACCGAGCCGCCGGCGAGAAATGCGCCTCTTAAGTAGGAACGCTTGCAGCATTTCTTTTTTACTAGGTCCTCTGAAATATCATGCACGAGGGAAAAATCCTCGGACAAAATCTTCAAGTCTTCCAGTACTTTTCTCGCTGTGTTCTTCAGGCGGACAATATAGACATTGTTTTTCTTGAGCCGCATCTTTTTTCGGACAAGAAGCTCCATCGGCACTTGGTAATTCATTTTCACCAATGTATAAATGCGGCGGGCAATGGCTGCGTTTTCAGTCTGAATATCGACAACCAGCTCGCGGTTTGAGAAAGAAAGAGAACCGTTCATCCGAATCAGGGCGGAAAGTTCGGCCTTGCTGCAGCAGCCTTTAACCTCCAGATTCGTCAGCTCCTTCTTCGTTTCCGAAGCGAAAGACATCCTCTCACCTCCTTTATCATTAGTGCGGAAGCGCCAGCTTTGCCCCGACAGGCGCTCTCTGGGCCGGCAGGTGAAGTCGTTCTTTGACTTCATCGGACGGACCGAAGCGACCGAGGGGCATGGCGCTGCAGCCGGATATCATTTAGTGCGGAAGCGCCAGCTTTGCCCCGACAGGCGCCTGTATCATTGTATTACGCTTTCCTGCGCTTTTCGGTTTCATTTAAAATCAGAGAATATAAAATTTCCGCCACTTTCTTTGTGTCATGGCGGATGACCTGGTTTTCCAAATAGGCTATTTCTTCTTCCAGGATTTCAATACCCATCTCTTTTAAACGCTTAAAGTCATACTGGACCGGCCTGGCAAGCTCCTCTTTATAACGGAGCTCGACTTCCGGCGGAATGGCCTCATTATTAACAAGGATGGTATCAATGAAAGCGCAGTTCATATGATCGTAGATGGCCTGGACATGGTCGCTCGCGGTATAGTCAAGCGTCTCTCCTGCCTGGGTCATCAAATTGCAAATATAGACCTTTCGCGCCTTCGCCTTGCAAACCTCCACGCCGAGCCGCTTGACCAAAAGGTTCGGCAGGATGCTCGTGTACAAGCTGCCAGGTCCAATGACAATCAGGTCGGCCTTCCTGATCTCCTGAATGGTTTCAGGAAGCGGCCTGACATTTCCCGGATCGAGAAAGACCTTGCGGATTTTCTTGCCGGAATAGGGAATCTTCGACTCGCCGCTGACAATGCTTCCGTCTTCCATTTCTGCCTTAAGAACCACGCTTCGGTTGGCAGCCGGAAGGATTTTGCCGCGAACATTCAGCACACGGCTCATTTCCTGGACAGCATGGGAGAAGTTCCCGGTAATCGAAGTCATCGCCGCCAGGATCAGGTTCCCCAGGGAATGACCTGAAAGCTCGTTCGATGTCTTAAAGCGATGCTGGAACATCTCTTCAACAAGCGGTTCCACATCGGACAGGGCGGCGATGACATTGCGGACATCCCCCGGTGGAGGAATGTGCATTTCATCCCGAAGCCGTCCCGAGCTGCCGCCATCATCAGCCACCGTTACAATGGCCGTTATGTCCACATCGTATTTTTTTAAACCCCTGAGTAAAACAGGCAGGCCGGTTCCACCGCCGATGACGACGATTCTCGGTTTAGCTTCCATGCTCATGTTGCTTTTCCCTTCCTCTTTTCAATATCCCGATGCGTTACTCTTGTTTGATAATCTGTCTCAAAATGCCTGGCGATATGTTCAGCAAGGGCCACTGAGCGATGCTGCCCGCCTGTGCAGCCAATGGCAATAATCAGCTGGGCTTTGCCTTCCCGTTTGTAATGCGGGAGCATAAAGGCAAGCAAATCAGTAACCTTTTCAAGGAATTTATGCGTCTCATTCCATTTTAGAACATATGTGGACACATCTTGATCAAGACCGGTCTTAGGCCTCATATGTTCAATATAGAACGGATTCGGCAGGAATCGCACATCGAACACCAAATCGGCATCAATAGGGATACCATGCTTGAATCCAAAGGACATCACATTGACCGTAAACGTCGCTTTCTTATTTACCGAGAACTCCTCGAGGATCTTTTCGCGCAGCTCCTTCGGCTTTAACTCGGATGTATTGTAAATCGTCTGCGCCCTGCCTTTCAGCTCCTCCAGCAGGTCCCGCTCAAGCTTGATGCCCTCGAGCGGCAGGCCGTTCTGTGCCAGCGGATGGAAGCGCCTTGTCTCCTTATAGCGGCGCACAAGTGTGGAGTCATCCGCGTCAAGGAACAGGATTTGCGGAGCGACCCATGACGTTTCGGACAAATCGTCCAATGCCTTAAAGAGGGAGTCGAAAAATTCCCGGCCTCGCAAATCCATGACCAACGCCACTTTATTCATTTTATTTCCGGATTCCTTCATTAACTCCAGAAATTTTGGGAGCAAGGTTGGCGGAAGGTTATCGACGCAAAAGAAGCCCAAATCTTCAAAGCTCTGAATCGCAACCGTTTTTCCCGCACCTGACATCCCTGTAATAATGACCATTTGGGTATCATTTGTCGAACCGGTGCTCATTTTCATTCCCCCGAACAGATAGAATATGTGTTAGTTTGGATCCAGCCTGTAGTTGATCAGCTCAAAATCAGGCGTGTAGGTAAACGTTCCATAAATAATTCCCTGCCCGTGAACCATATAATCAAGGATATGGTAATCTCCTGCGGCCATTGGGAGGTTTTTGATCTCTTCCGTGTCATGCCATGCAAGAACGCCCTCCTCGGATCGCTCAAGATGGACGCCGGTTGATTCGGTGGCATTGAAGGTAAACATCATCCACTCGGAAACGACCTGGTCTTCCTCTTTTATTACGAAGGTGAAAATTCCTTTTATTTTCGGATTAAGCAAATAAATCCCTGTCTCTTCACGGTATTCACGTATGCAGGATTCCTTTGCGGTTTCGCCAGGCTCCATTTTCCCGCCAGGAGCAACCCACCACCCGCGGCGTGGTTTTTGAAGCAGCAGCACTTTGTTATCTTTCACGAGAAGACAGTTCGCCACTCGCTGCATTGACTTCACCTACTTTTCTGTGATCGCCCGGTATTTAGGCTAAGAGGCCATTTCCTTGGATCCTCTGCCAAAATGAATGGGTCGCCATAAAACAACCAAAGCAGCCGGACTTTTCATTGTTTTCATTATACTATTTTTAGAAACGCGCCACAATGAATGCAAAATTGATAATTTTGCAAACGGTATTCACTTTCATCCTATTCCAGAACAAAAGTGTTATAAAGCGTTTTGAGAGCCTGTACTACATGGATGTACATAAAAAAAGAGCACAGGAGAACCTGTGCCGTCAAAGGATTATATTTTTAAAAGGGGGTCAATTTCTATTTCTATATTACCCGATAATTGTTTCACTACTGTTACAGTCGAGTTAATATAAAATTACGTTGTGTAAATTTTTCCTGTACATCAAAACAAACGACATGACAGGGATTTGACCCATTTTAAATTATGCCTTGGCTTTCAATTCTTCTTTCAGTTCTTCCACATAATGCTGTGCCTGCTGGGCAGCGATGCTTCCATCTCCAGTAGCCGTGACAATCTGGCGAAGCGATTTTTCGCGAATATCCCCGGCTGCGTAAATTCCCGGTACCTTTGTTTCCATCTTTTCGTTTGTTTCGATATAGCCGTTGCTGTTGGTGATGCCAAGATTCTCAAACGGCTTCGTGAGCGGAACCATGCCAATGTAAATGAACACGCCGTCTGCCTTGAATTCCCTTTCTTCACCGGTCTTCGTGGAAACAAGCGTCACACTGCCAACTTTACCGTCCTGATCATTGATCTCCTTGACAGTATGGCTCCAGATGAAGTCAATCTTGTCATTGGCAAACGCCCGGTCCTGAAGGATTGGCTGTGCACGCAGCTCATCACGGCGGTGGACAATCGTAACTTTTGAGGCAAAGCGGGTCAGGTACACCCCTTCTTCAACAGCTGAGTCACCGCCGCCAACTACAACCAGCTCTCTGTTCTTAAAGAAGGCTCCATCACAAACCGCGCAATAAGAAACACCGCGCCCGCCAAGCTCCTGCTCGCCTGGAATGCCTAGCTTTTTATATTCTGCGCCTGCAGAAAGGATGACGGCATGTGCTTTATACTGCTTGGATCCGGCTATAACCGTTTTATATTCCTTGCCATCGATGATTTCCTTTACATCACCGTAAGCATATTCCGCGCCGAATTTTTTGGCATGCTCAAACATTTTGGTCGATAGTTCCGGTCCTAAAATATGATCAAATCCCGGATAGTTCTCGACTTCCTCCGTATTGGCCATCTGGCCGCCAGGAACCCCGCGCTCCAGCATCAGCGTCGACAAGTTGGCACGTGATGTATAAACAGCCGCCGTCATGCCGGCAGGACCTGCCCCAATAATAATCACATCATACACTTTCTCTTCAGACATCATTTCCACTCCTTTATCACTAACTCCTGCGTCTATACTTATCATAGTATTAACTACCTACCCATATCCTATAAAACTAACCCGAAAGAGTCCATGAATCTGCTTATAACGAAGCAAAGGGACGGTTCTTCTGCTTCAAAATGAAGCAGAAGAACCGTCCCCATGTTTTATGTTAGACAGCTGTCTACGAGTTTGATGTATTTGTTTAGGGTTGATGCTGATAGTCCATACTTTTTGGCGATTGCTTGCTTGGTTGTCCTGCTTTGGCGCACTTTATCCCAAACATATTCCACGGCGGCTGCCCAGGCTTTTTTATTTTTCAAGTTCAAGCCGTCCTTGACAGCCTGGTCAAAAACAGCAAACCAGATCAGGTAGATCCCTGCTTCCTCATCCTTGATCGGGCGGTGGAAGTCGTACAGTACAAGCGCTGTTTCGTGGGCACCGAGGATCGCCTCCGTACCAGCCAGCGATTGTCCCGATTCCACGTACTGAAAGTATTCCCGCTCCAGGCCAGTCAGGTTGTCGGCAATTTTCCCTGCGGAAAGGATTTCTTCCTTTTTACCCGAAACGGACGCCAGGAACAAGGCAAACAGTCGCTCCTCCGGATACTCGCTCTGAAGTCTGCTGATAATCGAGGATACCTGGGAATCAAGAGCAACATTCTTGTCTCTCCATGGCTCGTGGCCTTCTTTATCCGGGCTGTACTCAAGCACTCTTTTCCAGTATTCCCTGGCGGCCTGCTCACGCCCTGTATAATAAGAAGAAGTTGCCAGCCAGTAATAAAATGCTCCGTCACCTTCATGACCCGTTTTGTGCAGTTTTTTCAGCCATTTGTAGCCAAGTTCGTATTCGCCGACAAGCGAAAAAGTGGCTCCAAGCTTGAATTGCTGCTCCATCAGCATTGGCTGGATTTTCGCAAGCATCTTTGTCATTTCCCTTACCTGCTTTGTACGGTTTTCGTAGTAGGCGAACACCAGCATATTGCAAAGCGCGTGCAGGTTTCCCGGATTTTTTTCCAGTACAAGCTCGAGAATCTCATTCGCCTTTTTCGGCTGTCCGAGATAAAAATAGGCCAGTGCAAGGTTATTGTAGGCAGACCAATATTCTGGAAACTCTTCGACCAGTTCCTCGAATATCTCGATTGCTTCCGGAAACTCGCCTTCCTCAAGACGCTTCCTTGCTTCCTCCTGCTTGGCAATCAGCCCGTCTTCTTCATGTATGTCATCATCCAACTCTTCCGCTTCAAGCAAAATCAGTTCGAGCAGCTCTTCTGCATCAGCCGTGAACTCCCCGTCACGATTCAGCTCCAAGTATAAATTGGCATGATGGTAAGCATCTTTAAACAAACCCATGTGAGCATAGTTATTAGCTAAGAAGTAATGGCAATCTACCATTTCTTCGTCCAACTCTTCGAGAATTTCCTTCAGAAGGGTGACCGCCTGCTGGTAATCTCCCAGTTCGGTCGCCACAATCGCAAGCTGGCAGACAATCATTGGTTCGCCTGGCTCCAGTTCCATCGCCCGGCTAAAAAATTTGTAAGCCTTATGCAAATCACGGCGGTGGTACGCCTTAACACCCTTGGAGAAGTAGTATTCACCTGTCGGCACAAATGACAACAGCTGTCCTTTTGGTTTTCTTGCTTTAGAGTCTTCTCCCATTTAGCCCTCCATAAAAGGTTTTTAACCAATGTATTATAACATAGGGTGTGGTGGGGAGAAAGGGGAATCATTGTTTTCCAAGTGTTATGATTATACAACAGCTAACCATTTTCCCAATAAATGGTGTTTGTAGAGTAAAGTGATCATTTCGTAGAGTAAATACAAAAAAGTGTGGAGTAAACTAAGAATATTGTAGAGTAAACCAGAAATTCCGTTGAGTAAACCTACTAAACCGTAGAGTAAATTAAAAGAAACATCCTCTTCGATGAGAAGTTGGTGATTTTTCATGGGATAAAAGAAGATTTTTGACGATTTTATGGAGATCTATGTTTCCTGCAGGAATTATTCCAAGAGTTGAAGAAGCGTACACCAAAAGGAGTGGTGTTTTTGATAATTAAATATAGAGTTAAACCTTTAAAAATCAGAATTAATGAAGCGATTCTCCGGAGGATTCCTCCATGGGACCCCCGAATTAACAAAATCACACAGGACTTGGCCAAACGGAAGGCAGGTCTCCGCGGAGAAGAAGAGGTCGATTATTTTTTGAGCCTGCTCCCCGATAAGGAGTTCTTCATCTTTCAGGATATCCGCCTGCAGCATAAGGGTCTCATTTTTCAAATCGATCATCTTCTCCTATCCCCTTATTTAGTTCTTCCTCTTTTCGTCAAAAATTTCTCGGGAGAAATCGTATTTAATTCAGGTTTCAGCCAGGTAATCAGAATTTTAAATGAACAGGAAGAAGGGTTTGAAGACCCAATCTTACAGGCAAAACGACATCAATACCTGCTTTCCGGCTGGATGAAAGAGCACAGGCTCCCGCTTGCCCCAATTGCTTTCCTCGTATCCTTCGGAAAATCAACTACCATTTTGAAGAATCCGAGCCATTCACGCGAGGTATATGACAAAGTGTGTTTACCAGGAAACCTCATTTTTAAAATTGATAAACTTAAGAAGCAATATCCAAAGGAAGTTTTATGCACAAAGGATCTTAATAAATGGACAAGGACTCTTCTAAAGCATCATATACCTGAAACACCCTCCTATACGGCCCACAACATACCGCAAACCGACTATATCACGGGCGTTCAATGTCCTCTTTGCTTAAAATACCATATGTACCGGATACCGGGTTTCTGGAAATGTCCTGCTTGCGGACATACTTCCAAGGATGCGCACTATGCCGCTATCAATGATTATTTCTTATTATTTTCTCCAACTGCTTCGAACCGACAATTGCAAGAATTCCTTCACCTGCCCAACCAAAAGCTTGTCTCCAAGCTGGTGACAGCCATGAACCTCCCCCACACCGGCTTCCGCAAAGACCGCATCTACTGCCCAAAATCCTACAACACATAAAAAAACCGGCCCTATCGAAAGGCCGGTCATCATAAATTTATTTTTTTCCTTCATGCCGCTGTTCCAGCACGCCCAGGACTTCCTTCAATGGAAGGTTCTGCTCGCGTAGCAGGACGAGAAGGTGGTACATCAGGTCGGCAGCTTCCCATTTCAGCTCTTCGGCGTCGCGGTTTTTCGCGGCGATGATGACTTCGGAGGCTTCTTCGCCAACCTTTTTCAAAATTTTATCCACGCCTTTTTCGAAAAGGTATGTGGTGTAGGCGCCTTCCGGCATATCGCGTTCGCGGTCGGCAATTACTTTTTCCAGACGGGAGAGAATTTGAAGGTCGGAAGCACTTGCACCATTGCCCGAAGCAGCCTCTACCAGCTTCTCCGAGAAGCAGCTTACCGCACCCGTATGGCAGGCAGGGCCCGCCGGTTCAACCAGCACGACTAAAGCATCGCCATCACAGTCATACCTGAGTTCGACAATCTTCTGGGTGTTGCCGCTCGTTGCTCCTTTATGCCAAAGCTTAGCACGCGACCGGCTGTAAAACCAGGTCTCGCCGCTCGCAATCGACTTTTCCAGCGACTCGGCATTCATGTAGGCGACCGTCAGGACCTCAAGGGTCGCTGAATCCTGGACGACGGCCGGAATCAGGCCGTTCTCGTCAAATTTCAAGTTGTTCATCGGACTTCCACTCCTTTTTCACGGAGGTAAGCTTTCACTTCGGCCACCGAGGTTTCTTTGTAATGGAAAATGGATGCTGCCAGGGCGGCATCTGCCTTTCCTTCGGTAAAAGCTTGGGCAAAATGCTCGGCATTCCCGGCTCCGCCGGAAGCTATCACCGGCACAGGAACCGCTTCACTGACTGCCTTCGTCAACTCCAGATCAAAGCCCTTCTTTTCACCATCGCTATCCATGGAGGTCAAAAGCAATTCCCCCGCTCCGAGGCGGACTGCCTGCATCGCCCATTCGATGACTTCAAGTTCGGTGGCTTTCCGCCCGCCGTGGGTGTAGACGCGCCATGATCCAAGCTCTTCATCATATTTGGCATCGATTGCCACAACAATGCATTGGGTGCCGAAGAAATCGGCTCCTTCCGTGATTAGGCCGGGATTCATGACCGCAGCTGTATTCAGGCTCACCTTGTCGGCGCCCGAGCGCAAGATTCGCTTCATGTCGTCGAGCGAGTTGATGCCGCCTCCGACCGTAAAGGGAATCGCAAGTTCGGAAGCGACCGCTTTGACCACTTCGACCATTGTCTTCCGGCCTTCATGCGAAGCGGAAATATCAAGAAACACCAGTTCATCGGCACCCTGCTGGTCATAAAAACGTGCCAGTTCCACCGGGTCTCCCGCGTCGCGAAGCTGGACAAACTGAATGCCCTTCACAACACGTCCGTCTTTAACATCCAGGCAGGGAATGATTCGTTTGGTCAGCATGGTTTCTTCACCGCTTCCAGTGCTTCTTTTACCGTAAAACGCCCCTCATAAAGGGCCTTGCCGACGATCGCTCCGCCCACGCCGGATGTCTCCAGCTCCTTAAGTGCTGCCAGGTCTTCAAGAGAGCTGACGCCTCCGGAAGCAATGACGTTTTTCCCTGTTTCGGCTGCCATCAGGGCCACTGCCTCAAGATTGGGCCCGGACAGCATGCCATCGGTGGCAATGTCGGTGAAGATGAAGGTTTCCGCCCCCGCATGAGCAAACCGCTTGCCAAGGTCGACTGCCTTCACTTCGGATGTGGACAGCCAGCCATGCGTCGCCACATACCCATTTTTCGCGTCAATGCCAATCGCAATCTTCCCGGGATATTTCCGGACCATCTCTTCGGCGAATTCCGGATTTGAAATCGCAATGCTTCCGATGATCACCCTTGATACACCATTTTCCAGGTAATGCGCAATATCGCTTTCGCTTCTGATGCCGCCGCCAATCTGGACGGAAGCGTTCAGCTCGCGGGCTGCCTTGATGACGTATGTATCATTGACACGTTTGCCGTCACGAGCGCCATCAAGGTCAACCATGTGGATCCACTCTGCCCCTGATTCTGCAAACGACTTCGCCATATCAAACGGCGAATCGCCATAAACCGTTTCTTTCCCATAATCCCCCTGGAGGAGCCGGACACACTTTCCGCCCCTCATATCAATTGCCGGGTAGATGATAAAACTCATTGTCCAGCACCCCTTTATCTGGTTCCAATCATTTTTGTAAAATTGCGAAGCAGGTCCATTCCGGTCATACTGCTTTTTTCAGGATGGAATTGCATTCCGTAAATATTTCCGCGTCCGACCACCGCCGGAACCTCAACATCATAATCACTGACCGCGACCAACACGTCACTGTCATCGGTCTTCACATAATATGAGTGAACAAAATACACATGGCCTTCTGAAATATTTTCCGTGAGAGGCGACGAGTTTTCAAACCGCAGCCTGTTCCACCCCATATGCGGGACTTTGTAGGCTTCTCCCTCCGCCGTCACTCCCGGAAAACGCTCGACCTTGCCTTGCAGCAGGCCGAGTCCTTTGGTCACGCCATTTTCCATACTCTCTTCGAACAATAGCTGCATGCCTAGGCAGATGCCCAAAAGCGGCTTTCCGCCGGCTGTATAGTCCCTAATCATTTCCGTAAGCCCCAGCGCATTCAGCCGTTCCATCGCGTCGCGGAATGAGCCGACACCAGGCAGCAGCAAAGCGTCCGCTTTCCGCAGTTCCTCTGGGTCTTCAGAGATGAAATAAGGAATTTCAAGCCGCTCCAGGGCCTTGGAGACGCTGAACAAATTGCCCATTCCATAATCGACGATCCCAATCATCTACAGCATTCCTTTCGAGGATGGGATTCCTTTGACACGCGGGTCGATGGTCGTGGCTTCATCCAGTGCCCGCGCCAGTGCCTTGAACACCGCTTCAATGATATGGTGGGTATTTTTGCCGTAGTGAACGACTACATGGAGATTCATGCGGGCTTCGATGGCCAGCTTCCATAAAAATTCATGGACAAGCTCTGTATCGAATGTGCCGACCCTTTGCGCCGGAAACTCGCCGCGCAATTCCAGATGCGGGCGGTTGCTCAGGTCGATGACAACCTGGGCGAGCGCTTCATCCATCGGGACGAACGCATTGCCGTAGCGCTTGATGCCTTTTTTATCGCCCAATGCCTCGCGCAAAGCCTGTCCAAGGCAGATGCCGATGTCCTCGGTTGTGTGGTGGTCATCAATCTCTGTGTCTCCCTGTGCCAGGACAGTCAAATCAAACTGGCCGTGCTTGGCAAACAAATCAAGCATGTGGGAAAGAAACGGGACACCCGTTTCAAGCTCGGACTTGCCTTCACCGTCCACTCCAAGGGTCAGCTGGATATTTGTTTCATTCGTTTTGCGGCTAATGCTTGCGGATCTTTCCATCTATGTTTCCTCCAGACTAAAGGTTTAGTTCTTTTTCAATCGTGCTTCCACGGCCCGGGCATGGGCCTCAAGCCCCTCCAGGCGCGCAAACTTGGCAATCTTCGCGCCGTTTTCGCGGAGCGCTTCTTCGCTGTAGGCGATGATGCTCGACTTCTTCTGAAAATCCTCGACGCCGAGCGGACTGGAGAACCTGGCCGTTCCGTTGGTCGGCAGCACATGGTTCGGTCCGGCAAAATAGTCGCCAACCGGCTCGGAGCTGTAACGGCCGATAAAAATCGCACCCGCATGGCGGATTTTCCCAAGCAGCTCCATCGCATTTTCAGTCATGATTTCAAGATGCTCTGGCGCAAGCTGGTTCACAGTTTCAACGGCTTCTTCCATGTCGGCAGCCAGATAGATGGCACCAAAGTCTTCGATCGACCTGGAAGCTATCTCCTGGCGCGGCAATACCGCAAGCTGGACGGCCACTTCACGCTGCACACCCTCCGCCAACGCAGCCGAAGGAGTGACAAGGACACTGCTTGCCCTTGTGTCATGCTCTGCCTGTGACAGCAGATCGGCGGCTACTTCGTCCGCATTCGCTGTGTCATCAGCCAGGACCGCGATTTCACTTGGACCGGCAATCATATCAATGTCGACGTCCCCGAATACCTCCCGCTTTGCAAGGGCAACAAATATATTGCCGGGGCCGGTAATTTTATCGACTGGCGCAATGCTTTCGGTACCGTAAGCGAGGGCTCCGATTGCCTGGGCCCCGCCCACCTTGTAGATTTCCTTCACGCCTGCCAGGTCGGCGGCCACCAGGACCCCGGCGGGAAGCTTCCCATCCGCTCCGGGAGGCGAGACCATCACAATCCGCTTAACTCCGGCCACCTTGGCAGGAACCACATTCATCAGCACAGAAGATGGATAGGCCGCGGTTCCGCCGGGAACATAAACTCCGACAGAATCAAGAGGAGTCACTTTTTGCCCGAGGATTGTGCCGTTTTCTTCTGTCGTCAGCCAGGAAGGCCGCAGCTGCTTTTCATGATAAGCACGGATATTTTCGGCCGCATCGGCAATAATCTGGACCATGCTTTCATCGACCAAATTGTAGGCTTCCCTGATTTCTTCCGGCTCCACCAAAAAAGTTTCCATCCTCACATGGTCAAACTTTTCCGTGTAGGCTTTAAGGGCTTCATCCCCGGAGCGGCGGACATCAGCAAGGATTTTCTTCACGGCCTGCCTCTGGTCTTCACTTCCGCTATCGACACTTCTTTTAATGGACACCTCGCCGCTGACCTTTACAATCTTCAATACAATCATCCTTTCACGAACTCGTCGGGAACATCCCCGACTTATATGACTTTGCTGAGCGCATTTACCATTGCGCTGATACGTTCATCTTTCATCCGGTAGCTGACCGGGTTGACGATCAGCCTTGAGGTGATTGGGGTGATGGTTTCGAACTCAACCAATCCATTTTCCTTCAGCGTCCTGCCGGTTGACACGATGTCGACAATCCTGTCGGACAGGCCAATTAATGGTGCCAGTTCAATTGACCCGTTCAATTTAATGATTTCAACCTGCTCACCTTGTTCACGGAAAAAGGCTTCCGCCACTTTGGGATATTTGGTCGCCACTTTCGGCGCTACATCATTCATTTTTGTGCCCGGCAGTCCGGCAACCGCCAGATAGCAGGGGCTGATTTTTAAATCGAGCAGCTCGTAAACGTCCCGTTCTTCCTCTAGCAGAACATCCTTCCCGGCAATGCCAAGGTCTGCGACCCCATGTTCCACATAGGTGGCAACATCCATTGGCTTGGACAGGATGAACCGGAAATTTTCTTCCGCTACATCGATAATCAGTTTCCTGGAGTCATCAAACTCGGGTGGCAGCGTGTATCCTGCGGTCCTCAGCAGTTCGGCTGCTTCCTCGAAGATTCTTCCCTTTGGCATGGCAATTGTTAATTGTTCAGTCATGGTCCGGCTCCTTTCCTGCTTTGCCCACTAAAAACGTGACGTCGTTATATTTACTGGTGCAGGCATCAATGTTTTTTACGCCGCTGATGTCCTGGAGGACGACCCGCTGCCCGGAGGTACGCTGCTTATTAGCCAACAGGCACGCCTCTTTTCGCCGTTCAGCGCTGAACAGGATGCAGGAAACCGGAACTGTTTCATCCAGCTCGCCCAATGCTTCAATCAAGCGGTCAAGGCGGAAGGCAAATCCTGTAGCCGAGGTTGATTTTCCGAACTTCTGAAGCAGGCCGTCATAGCGGCCGCCATTTCCAATCGGGAAGCCCACTTTCCCCGAATAAATTTCAAACAAAATTCCTGTATAGTAGCTCATGTGGCTGACAAGAGTCAAATCGAATTTGATATGGGAGGCCGCCCCATAATCGGTGATAATCTCCCACAGCCTTTCCAATTGGAGAACGGCTTCCTTCCCTTCTTCATTTTCAACAAGGTCAAGTGCCCTGCCAATGACTTCCGGACCGCCGCGCAGTTCGAGAAAGGCCAGCAGGCGCTGGCTGTCAATGGAGGACAGCGGAAGGGATTTGACATGCTCCCTATAGCCAACATAATTTTTTTCATATAAAAATCTTGTCAATTCCTGGACGCGTTCTTCTGTCCCGAGGATTTGCAGAAACAATTCCCGTACAAATCCCGCGTTCCCAACGGAGAGCTGAAAATCCTTAAGGCCAGCTTCCTTAAGCGACGAAATGGCCAGGGCAATCATTTCCCCGTCAGCACTGACTGTTCCATCCCCAATGCATTCCACTCCAACCTGTTCAAATTCCGCCGGCCTTCCGCCTTCGCGCTGCTGCGCCCGGAATACGTTGGCTGAATAGGCAAGCCTGAATGGCAAATCGTCTTTTAAAAGCTTGGAAGCAGCCACCCTGGCAATCGGCGCGGTCATATCGGGACGGAGCACCAGCGTGTGGCCTTCACGGTCCAGCAGCTTGAAGAGCTGCTGATCGAGGATCGCGGATGCCGTTCCAACGGTTTCATAATATTCAAGTGTCGGAGTGCCAATGAACTGATAGCCCCACTGCCTGATTTCTCCCTCAAGCGCCGAGCGCACATGCTGCTTTGTTTCGTATATATCAGGAAGAGAATCCCTCATTCCCAATGGTTTCTCAAACATAAATAACCGGCTCATATGCTTTCCCCCATCTGTCAAAAACTATTTCCCTTTTTCACCGGTACTTTAGTTCGCTAATATGGTAATGAAATAAAGTTATATGTAGTTTAACGCTTCAGGCAAAATCAGTCAATAAAAAAAGTCTGTTTATTCAAATTAGCCATAAAGAGACAAAATTCCTTTAAATTCATGTTTTTTCTTATTTTTACACAGCTTGCAAAGGGATACTCACTCAAAAAAAAAGCTTGCAGATCACCATGCAAGCTTCTAGCGTTTATTTAATAGAGAAAGGTCCAGTTCTGCCGGTGCAAGTTCGATGCCGTTTTTTGTAAAGCACTCGACAATCGCATGGCGAAGCTTGCTTTCCACTCTTTCCTTGATTTCAAAACTGGCGACAGGCAGCTCGACCTGGAATTCCATCGCCCTGTTGCGCAGGTCAATAAAGCGTATTTCGGCATGGGTAGCTTTTAGGATTCCCTCTTCATCTTCCTTACTATTCTCCACTGCCTCCCCCAGCAGCTGTTCCACCCTTTTGCTGTCCGTGCCAAATACTACACTGACAGTCACCTGTGCCATCATGACTGCACCTGTGCGGTTTTTGATGATTTGTTCAATAAAATACTGGTTCGGGACGATCAAGGTTCCTTCCTTTGCCGTCCGCACTACGGTGGACCTCATCCTGACCCTTTCAATCCTGCCGATTTTATCATTGATTTGGATGACTTCCCCAACTTCAACAGGCCGTTCAAACAGCATGATGAGGCCGGAAATGAAGTTCCCGGCAACGTTTCGGAGCCCAAATCCTATCCCGATGCCAAGTACGCCCAAAAAGGCGCCCAGTGCTGTCAGGTCAATTCCGACACTAGTAAAACTGAATGCCAAAGCAGCGACCATGACTGTATAATAGAGAACCCGGCTCAAGGTGTAGCTGAGCCCTCTCTCAATTTGATAATACTCGTATACGGAAGACAGGACGTATTTAATGAACAGCTTGACAGCCCGATGCGCCAGGGACACAATCATAAACGCCAGAATGATCAGGAACAGCGTCACATCGACGCCCCCCTGGGAGTATAATGGATAAAACAGCCACTCCGAGTTTGAAAAATAAAAAAGAAACAGGAAGACGATTCCATAAAACGTGACCCAGTTCAGCATTGATAGAAACGATGGCAAGTATTTCTCCTGAAACCCTGGCCTGCTTCGGGCCAAATAGGTCGCCCCAAGCCGAAGCAGCCATTTTCCGGCCAGAATGAAACACATGTAAAGAATAAATTGAATAATATCGGATGCAGTAAAGTTTTCCACAATAAAATCCAGCATAATATCACCCGGTTCCATAGATACAGAACTATTCCTGTAAAGGGTAGAGACTAAACGTGGAAAATCTGCACCATTTAGCTGATTGACGTCTTCATCTGTAAACTTTTCCAATACCTGTGCATATTGAATTTTTAAAAGTAAAAAAATAAAACCCTGCCTGAGCAGGGTTCATTTGTTTCCATAAATAGGGTCATCGGCCCAGCGCTGGGCCAATTCTTCTTTCGTATATATGACCCGCATCGGGTTGCCGCCGACAAAGGCACCAGGCGGCACGTCTTTGTGGACGAGCGTGCCGGCTGAGACGAAGGCTCCGTTCCCAATCGTGACTCCCGGCAGGATCGTCGAATTGGCGCCGATCATCACTTCATCGCCGATGACTACATCGCCAAGACGGTACTCCCTGATAAGATATTCATGGGCGAGGATGGTCGTATTATAGCCAATGACGGTATTGCGGCCGACGGATATCTTCTCGGGAAACATCACGTCAAGCATCACCATCAGCGCAAAGGATGTCTGGTCTCCTACCTTCATCCGCAAAAAAGTGCGGTACAGCCAGTTCTTCACGCTTAAAAAGGGCGTATAGCGTGCGGCCTGGATGACAACGAAGTTTTTGACCACCTTCCAGAATGGGACGGTTTTATACACATGCCACAGCGAGTTGGCTCCTTCCACCTGGTACCGCTCTGTCTTCCTCATGCTTACACTCCAAGCACTGGCAAAAGGTCTGGCATTTTTTCCAGAATATAATCAGGCTGATAGGCAGCCAGATGCTCCCTTCCCTTCAGGGACCAGGCCACTCCGGCCGTCAGCGTTCCGGCATTCTTGCCGGCAAGGATGTCATGGTGGTTATCGCCGACCATGATGGCCGTTTCCGGCCGGGAAGCCAAAGCCTGCAGCGCCTTTTGGACAGGCTCAGGGTCCGGCTTCGGTTTTTGCACATGATCAAGGGCCACGATGACTTCGAAATAGCGGTTCAGCCCGGTTAAATTCAATCCCATCATCACAACATCGGATAGCTTGGTTGTCACGATTCCAAGTTTGAAGCCCTCTTCCTTTAACGCTGCCACCGTCTCGGTTACTCCTTCAAACTCGGTGACCAACAGGTCATGGTTGGCTTTATTGAATGTGCGGTACATGTCCATCATTTCCCGGTAGCCCTTGGGGTTGATGGCTTCAAACGTCTCCTGCAGGGTGGGCCCCATGAACGGGAGCATATCGCTCCGCTGGTAACGGCCCGGGTAATAATTCTCCAGAGTATGGAGGAAGGAGGAGATGATCAGTTCATTGGTATCAATAAGGGTTCCATCCAAATCAAATAATACAGTATCAATTCTATTGCTCATATACGGCTTCCTTTCCTTTCATCACTTCAACCCGGTTCCAGATGTAGGCTACTGTTATCGTCAGCAGGACGGCTGTTGCCACACGGATCAGCAGCAGCGGCAGAACCGGGATGCCAAGCGGAATAAAAATAAGAGTATCTTCAATAACGGCGTGGCAGGCGACCAGGAAGATAAAAGCAATGGTGGCATCTTTCTTAGAAACACCATCTTCCTGTACCGCCTGGATCATGACGCCCGCTCCCATCGCCAGCCCGATCAAGAGCCCGGCGGCTACTGTCAGCGAAGCGTTCTCCTTCATGCCCAAGGCGCGGATGGCAGGAGAAATCCACCTGGAAAAGACATCAAGCCATTTCAGATCCTTCATGATCTGGATGGCTACCATAAGCGGAATTACAATCAAGGCGAGCTGCAATACACCCAGCCCAGCCTTCTCGACGCCTTCAAAAATAATCGCCGGCCACCCGGAAACCTTCTCCTGCTGGTTGGATATCATTCCATACTGGGCGATTTCCGAACCGCCGTTCCACACCAGGTTGATGACTACGGCAGACAGGAAAGCCAAACCGAGGCGGACAACCAGCACCACCCACAGCTTGACCCCTACCTTCAGGGCCACCCCTGTTTCAATCAGCAGGTTATGCGAGAAAGACAGCATAACCGCAATGATGAAGACTTCTTTTACCGTCAGTTCAAGCGTGAGGATCGCGCCAATCCCTGCATATAAATTCAGGAAATTTCCAAGTACGAGCGGAATGGCTGCATCCCCCGACAAGCCCAGGAGTGCCATCAATGGCGTGACAGCCTGGATGATCCATGGCAGGACTGGTGTATACTGCAGGATTGTAACGAGCAGGGTGATTGGAAAAATGACTTTTCCCAGTGTCCAGGTTGTCTGGAGACCGACCCGCAATCCTTTTTTAATCGTTGTAACCATTGAAAGCTTCCCTCCCTTTATACATGCTATGCATGTATTTTTTTCTCTCGTGTGTGTTTATCCTTTTTCCAAATACCTGATGCTTGAGTAGCCTTTAACTCTGCGATAACCCCAAAGCGCAATAGCAACAACGATTAACACAATGGAAATGGTTTGGGCCATTCTGAGCGACTCGGTCAGCATCAGGCTGTCGGTGCGCAGGCCTTCAACGAAGAAGCGGCCGATTGAATACCAGATCACATAGCTGAGGAACAGTTCCCCCCTTCCAAGATTGACTTTGCGAAGCAGCAGTAGCAGGGCAAAACCCGCAAGGTTCCATATCGATTCATACAGGAAGGTTGGATGATAGTAGGCGCCATTGATATACATCTGATTGATGATGAACTCAGGCAGCATCAGGTTTTCGAGAAAAGCACGGCTGACTTCGCCGCCATGCGCCTCCTGGTTGATAAAATTTCCCCAGCGGCCGATGGCCTGCCCGAGGATGATGCTTGGAGCCGCGATGTCCGCCAGCTTCCAGAACGACACATTTTTCTTTTTGGCAAATACGTAGGCAGTAGCCACGGCCCCAATCAGCGCGCCGTGAATCGCAATCCCGCCATTCCAGATGCTTAAGATTTCTCCTGGATTTTGCGAATAGTAGTCCCATTGGAAAATGACATAATAAATCCGCGCGCATAAAATGGAAATCGGGATGGCCCAAAGCATTAGATCCGGGAAAAGATCCTTATCAAGACCGCGCCTGTCCGCTTCCCGCATTGCGAGCCACAGCGCCAGCGCAATTCCCAATCCGATAATAATGCCGTACCAGTGAACCTGAAGCGGCCCAAGCGAAAAGGCCACCGGGTCGATTGGCTGAAAATTCTCTTCCATATCCTTCTCCTTTAATCTCTATCTATTTTTCCTGCTTATGGTTCAAATACCGCCTGAATCGGCAGAGGCCGATTCGCATGGCTGTCCATTATCGGTCTTCGTGGTCTCCGTCCTCAATGACGTCTGCGAGCCTGTTGGAGAACTGCTCTGCTGCATTGACACCCATGCGCTTCAGGCGGAAATTCATGGCCGCCACTTCGATGATGACAGCAAGATTTCGTCCGGGACGTACCGGTACCGTCAGCCTGGTCACATCCGTGTCGATGATTTTCATTTTCTCTTCTTCAAGGCCCAGACGGTCATACTGCTTTTTCTGGTCCCAAATCTCGAGGTCAATGATCAGCGAGATTCTTTTATGGGTACGGACGGCACCGGCTCCGAACAAAGTCATCACATTGATGATTCCCAGGCCGCGAATTTCCAGGAGATGTTCAATCAATTCAGGGGATGTGCCAACAAGTGTATCCTGGTCCTCCTGGCGGATTTCCACGCAATCATCGGCAACTAGGCGATGACCGCGTTTGACAAGCTCCAATGCGGTTTCACTTTTACCAACGCCGCTTTTTCCTGTGATGAGGACGCCGACGCCATAAATATCAACCAGCACCCCGTGGACGGCCGTCGTCGGTGCCAGTTTGCTCTCAAGATAATTGGTAAGATGACTTGAAAGCCTTGTTGTCTTTCTAGCCGATTTGATGAGAGGGACCGATTCGCGCTCGGCGGCTTCAATCAGCTCGGGCGGCACTTCCATATCCCTCGTCACGATGATGCAGGGAGTCAGATCGGTGCACAGCTTTTCCAGACGCTCTTTCCGGTCTTTATCACTTAATCTCTCCATGAAAGACAACTCTGTTTTCCCTAGCAGCTGTACACGTTCTGCCGGGTAGTATTCAAAATATCCGGCCATTTCAAGTGCAGGCCGGGAGATGTCGCTTGTCGTAATCGGGCGGTTTACTCCTTCTTCTCCACTGATGAGTTCCAGGTCAAACTTGTTGATTAGGTCTATCGTACGAACTTTTGGCAAAGAGGAACCCTCCTTCTATTTATCAAATAAAAAAATCAATACTTTATATTTTAGCACTATTTTTTGCAGAACAAAATGAGGGCAGCTCCAAAAGGTGGAGATTCTTTTTAAGAGAATGAAGAAATTGGGGCATTTTTCATGACCGTTTCGAGCCAGGGAAGCCCTTTTCCTGAAAAACAAGTGTCAGCTACGTCCTCTTTGCGCCAGGATTCATATAATAAGAGTGCAGGGCAATTAATCTGGAAGGAGGGGTTTAATATTGCAAATCATGCTTGATGCGGGGCATGGCTACAATACACCTGGCAAGCGCAGTCCGGACGGCTTGAGGGAATACGAATTTAACCGGGCGGTCGCCAGCCATGCCAGGAACCTGCTAGGAAACTACCGAAATGTGACCGTCCATTTCGCTCATTCCGACGAGCGGGATGTCCCCTTGCAGGAGAGAACCAGCAGGGCAAATTCCCTGAATGTGGATGTTTACGTATCGATTCACGCGAACGCCTTTGGCAGCGGCGGATGGAACAATGTGGGCGGCATCGAGACGTTCGTGCATCCCTCAAGGCCTTCAATCGCGTACCAGTTGGCACGGAAAATACAAAGGAACCTTACCGCTGCTACTGGACTAGCCGACCGCGGGGTGAAAACCGCTGATTTCCACGTCCTCCGGGAGACAAGGATGGATGCTGTTTTGGCAGAATGCGGCTTTATGACCAACCGGAACGAAGCCCGGCTAATAAGTACGGATACGTATAGAAGAACCGTTGCCGAAGCAATAGTGAAGGCTCTTGCCGACCAGTTCAGCCTTGTGAAAACAGATGGAACCGCCCCGGCTCCTTCTTCATCTCCATCTCCACCGGCACCTGGAGGCTTGTATAAAGTGCAGACCGGAGCTTTCGGGGAGAGGAAAAACGCGGACCAGCTTGCCAATCAATTGCGCCAGGATGGCTATGAAGCCTTTGTGAATGCAAGTTCTGCTGATGGATTGTTCAGGGTCCAGGCAGGTGCATTCAGTGAAAAACAGCGGGCCGATGCCCTTGCCGCCCAGCTCCGCCAGGACGGCTACAGTACGTATGTGTATCGCGAATAGATAAAAAACTGGACTAATAAGGTCCAGTTTTTCTTTTGGTATAGAAATGCAATGATTTCGTTTTGCCTAAAGTTCTTTGGAGGAAAACGGCAAAAACAATTTGATTCCCCTTCTGTTAAACGGAAGGATTTTCATGTCAGCAAGCAGGTGGGAGGCATAGCCCGCCACAGCGGCCTCGAACACCCCGGCAAAGCCGATGCTCTGCTCAAACTGGTAGGCAATCACACCGAAAAAGACAGCCCCGATTAGTGAATGTGTGTAGCTCCGGTGCGGTACAAACGAGGCGATGATGATAAAGACCCCTAAGAGCACCAGCCACGATTCCTGCAGGGCAAGCCCCCCGGCCAATACGCCTGCACCCGTGACCGTGAGCATCCGCCTCTGGGTAATCAACCCCGAGAGGAAGAAAACTCCGGCCCCAACTGCAATCCCCAGCCATCTTTCATTGCCTGTCCCTTCAAAAAAGCTGTAGAGCATCATTAAAAAGGCAATCAGCTGTGCAGTGTATTTAATCGTTTTATGAGAGAAAGTAATCCTGTTTGATAGCTTTCCATCAATATCAATGTCAGGCATCAGCCCTGACACCGTCCCCACTGCCACAAGCAAAGCTGTGCCCGCAGGATCCGCCTGGTAGGAGTTGGCTGCCACAAAGCCAATCCCTGCTCCAATTAACATATGTCCTGTTCCATTCATGCTGTCCACCCCGTGAAAAAGTCATCCTTCCCATTATACAGAGAAACAGGCCAGCTGTGGTGAGACTTCAGAACCAGCTTGCCAGAAAATAAGGGCACTTTATCACATTAACACACAAAACGGTGCCTGACCCCCGCCGCGTTAATGCAGGAAAGCCTGGCACCGTTTTTTCTTTTATTCTTTGTTTAGGAGCGTTTTCTGGATGATCATATTGGCAACAGACATGATCAGCGATGTCAGCAATGCCATTCCGAAGCCCGAGACTTCAAAAGATGACCCCATCAGGCTGTCAGTCAGCATGATTGTTACGCCATTGATGACAAACAAAAACAATCCCAATGTCAGCAGGGTGATTGGCAATGTCAGGATGACAAGGATGGGACGGACAAGGATATTTAAAATGGAGAGCAGGAAACTCGCCCCCAACGCTGCTCCAAAACCGGCCACGTACACCGCCTCCTTAAAATAGCCGGCAATGGCCATGAAAAGGACGGCATTGATGACGATCCCGATCAGCCACCTCATTTGGCTGGACGAAGCGCGATGGCACCGGTTTTGCTGTCAGCATATACCCTGAGAGGGCTGTAGCTTTCACCTTTCGGCTTAAAACGGAGCGATTTTTGCACCATTTCGCTTTTCTCCTCAATAATATCAAGCCCATCAAGGCCGAGTTTAAAGCTTCCCAGATTTGACTTCAGCTCCCCGCTGGCGGCGATGCCTGCCGGAACATATAGGTCAATGCTGCCAGTCGCCGTCTTGGCCTCCAGCAGCTCGCAATCCTCATTTGTTGCCTTGCAGGTGATACTTCCATTGAAGGACTGCAGCTCGGCATGGCGCAGGGAACCGTCTACCCTGAGGGCTCCGTTGATCGTTTCCGCCTCCAGCTCGTAGATATGGCTTTCTGCCACGGTAATCGGGCCGTTAGCCGTCTCCGTTTCAAGCTTTTTGCAGATCAGATTGGCAAAGCTCACCTTGCCATTGGCCGTCTTGGCTTTGAAATCCTTCACCGTCAGGTTCTCCGCTGAAATCGGTCCATTGAAAAGCCGTATCCTTGCGGTTTCATAATCGGAGCGAGGAATATGAACGGTGGCCTCCACTTTCATCCATTTCTGCTGGACGGAAAACCGCAGTTTTTGTCCTTCGATTGCAAAGATGGCGTCTTCAAGCAATTTCCGGCGTGCCTCATCCTGGCTCTCAACCCGGTAGACTTTGGCTGAGCACTCAATCCGGACCTCCGATTCTTCCCACGGAACAATTTTCACCGAGCCATTGGCCACATCGATATCAAGCTGGTTCAAGTAAGCACCGCCCTGCTGGAAAATATGGGTGATATCCACCGATTGGCCAAAGTTGAAATCAAGGTCGAAATCCTTGATTTTCTTAAAAGCCGAATCCACAAAATCCACAACCTTATCCATTGCGGAATGCAGCTTATGGCCCGACGAGTCCTCCTTAAAAGACCCCTGCGCCTTGGCCCCTTCATCTTTCACGGTAGTCGACAGCTCTGTCAGCAAAGCCTCTTTCTTTTCTTCCATGTTTTTCTCTTTCTTATCAAGCTCTTCAATCAGGAGCAAGGCCTCATCCACACTCAGCTTTCCTTCTTCGACCATGGCCAAAATCCTCTTGCGCTCTTCCTTCATAACAATACCTCCTCGCATTTTCATTGTATTCCCTAATCTATATCTTAAAACCAGGTGCTTTTTTTCCTGCAAAACCCCTCACCTTTTTATACGGATTAAACAAAGTGAGAGTTTCACTTAATTATATTTTCAGGGAAAGGTCCTGCATACAAAAAGCGCTGCCGAATCCAATTTCGGCAGCGCTCATGTTTTTAGGAGCTGCTGTAGCTTTCTTCCCTTTCGCTGACCAGCTGCTGCATGCGAAGCCGATCTCGTTCGAGGATAGGCTTCAGGTATTTGCCTGTATACGATTCCGGAACCTCGGCAACCTGTTCAGGGGTGCCCGCCGCAACAATCGTGCCGCCTTTGTCCCCGCCTTCAGGGCCAAGGTCGACTATATGGTCCGCGGCCTTGATGACATCGAGGTTGTGCTCAATCACCAGCACAGTGTCGCCATTTTCGACAAGCCGCTGAAGCACCACCAGCAGACGGGCAATATCATCGACATGCAAGCCGGTTGTCGGTTCATCAAGGATATAGAGCGTTTTTCCCGTGGATCGGCGGTGCAGCTCGGAAGCAAGCTTGACCCGCTGCGCTTCCCCGCCGGACAGGGTTGTTGCCGGCTGGCCGAGGGTGATATAGCCGAGGCCGACATCCGCGATCGTCTGAAGCTTCCTCCTGATTTTCGGGATATTGCTGAAATATTCGAGGGCATCCTCAACTGTCATATCCAAAACATCAGATATGTTCTTGCCTTTGTATTTCACTTCAAGTGTCTCGCGGTTATAGCGTTTCCCATGGCAAACTTCGCAAGGTACGTAGACATCTGGAAGGAAATGCATTTCGATTTTGATGATTCCGTCGCCGCGGCAGGCTTCACAGCGTCCGCCTTTCACATTGAAGCTGAAACGGCCCTTTTTATAGCCGCGCACTTTCGCTTCATTGGTAGCAGCGAACACATCGCGGATATCATCGAACACCCCTGTATAGGTGGCCGGATTAGACCTTGGCGTGCGCCCGATTGGCGACTGGTCGATATCGATGATCTTGTCGAGATGCTCGGCTCCTTTAATTTCCTTATGTTCGCCCGGCCTGCTCTTGGCCCGGTGAAGCTTCATGGCCAGCGACTTATGGAGAATCTCATTGATCAGCGTACTTTTTCCTGATCCGGAAACGCCTGTTACCGCAATGAACGTTCCGAGCGGAAACTTGGCATTGGTGCCTTTCAGGTTATTCTCCTTCGCACCCTTGATTTCAATGAAGCGTCCGTCCGGTTTCCTCCGTTCAATTGGAAGCGGAATGAACTTTTTGCCGGAAAGATACTGGCCTGTCAGCGAAGCTGGGTCGTCCATGACCTCTTCCGGTCTTCCGGCAGAAATGATTTCCCCGCCGTGGACCCCTGCCCCAGGGCCAATGTCAATCAGATAATCCGCAGCTAGCATTGTATCTTCATCATGTTCGACAACGATGAGAGTGTTGCCGATATCGCGCATGTTCTTCAGCGTTTCGATCAGCCTGTCATTGTCACGCTGATGCAGGCCGATGGAAGGTTCGTCGAGAATGTAAAGGACCCCTGTCAGCCTGGAGCCGATCTGGGTGGCGAGCCTGATCCGCTGGGCCTCACCACCCGACAAAGTCCCTGCCGCGCGGCTAAGCGTCAGGTAATCAAGGCCGACGTTGACCAAAAAGCCAAGCCGCTCCTTAATCTCCCTGAAAATAAGGTTGGCAATCTTCATCTCTTTTTCCGAAAGCTTCAGGGTATCGAAAAAGTGATAGGCCTCTTCGACCGAAAGCTCGGTTACCTGGCCAATATGGCGGTCCGACACCAATACTGACAGGGTCTCCCGCTTGAGGCGGTATCCTTTGCATGTAGGACAGTGATGCTCGCCCATGTATTTTTCCATTTGTTCACGGATATAGTCGGAGCCTGTTTCTTTATAGCGCCGTTCCACATTGCGAAGAACTCCCTCAAACTGGATGTAGTTCTCCCTGATCTGGCCAAAATCATTCTGGTACCTGAAATAGATCCGGTCACTGGCGGATCCATAAAGGATTTTATCAAGCTGGTCCTTTGGCAGGTCCTTCACCGGCACATCCATGTCGATTCCGTAATGGCTGCATACCGCCTCAAGAAGCTGCGGATAATATTGGGAGCTGACAGGCTCCCAAGGTGCAATCGCATTTTTCTTCAGGCTCAGGTCCTTGTTGGGAATAACAAGGTCCGCATCAACTTCCAGCTTGACGCCCAGGCCGTCGCAATCGGGACAGGCGCCAAACGGGCTGTTGAACGAAAACATTCGCGGCTCAAGCTCACCGATGGAAAAACCGCACACCGGACAGGCGTGGTTTTCGCTGAACATCAGCTCTTCTCCGTCTATCACATCGACGATGACTTTCCCTTCGCCAAGCCTCAAGGCTGTTTCAAGGGAATCGGCCACACGGGCGGCAGCCCCTTCCTTGACAACAATCCGGTCGACAACTACCTCTATGCTGTGCTTCTTGTTTTTTTCCAGTTCAATGTCTTCCTCGAGGTCACGCATTTCCCCATCTATGCGTACACGGACAAACCCCTGCTTTTTGATATCTTCCAGCGGCTTGACATGCATCCCTTTTCTGCCGGAGACAATTGGCGCCAGGATTTGCATTTTTGTCCGCTCGGGGAACTCCATGATCCGGTCGACCATCTGCTCGATCGTCTGTGAGGAGATTTCAATTTTATGAACCGGACAGACTGGCCTTCCGACTCTCGCAAACAAAAGCCGCAGATAATCATAGATTTCCGTAACAGTACCCACGGTGGAGCGAGGATTCCGGCTTGTGGTTTTCTGATCGATCGAGATGGCCGGAGACAGTCCCTCGATTGAATCCACATCGGGTTTGTCCATCTGCCCAAGAAACTGGCGGGCATAGGCGGATAGCGACTCCACATAGCGGCGCTGCCCCTCGGCATAGATGGTATCAAAAGCCAACGAGGACTTCCCCGAACCGGAAAGCCCCGTCAGCACAACAAGCTTGTCTCTCGGAATGGTGACATCGATATTTTTTAAATTATGGGCTCTTGCCCCACTAATAATTAATTTATCCATGGTTATAATTCTGTCATCCTTCCGCTTTTAACTCTAAAATTAAATCACGCAGCTCGGCGGCACGTTCGAAATTGAGGGCTTTGGCTGCGTCCTTCATTTCTTTTTCCATATTGGCGATCACTTCTTCGCGTTCCTTCTTCGTCAGCTTTTTCAAACCTTCCGCCGGAGAGTAGGCCTCCTGCTCTTCGGCAGCCATGGTTGCACGAATGACATCGCGGATTTCCTTCTGGATGGTTTGCGGTGTGATCCCGTGCTTCTCGTTATGCTCTTTCTGAATGGCACGGCGGCGCTTGGTTTCGGCAATCGCCATCTCCATTGAATTCGTCATCCGGTCGGCGTACATGATGACATGGCCGTTCGCATTCCGCGCCGCCCGGCCGATCGTCTGGATCAGCGAGCGTTCGGAACGGAGAAAGCCCTCTTTGTCGGCATCCAAAATCGTAACAAGGGAAACCTCGGGAATATCAAGGCCTTCCCTCAGGAGGTTGATGCCGACAAGCACATCATATTTGCCAAGCCGCAATTCACGGATGATTTCAATCCGTTCCAGCGTTTTGACTTCCGAATGCAAATACTGGACCTTAATGCCAATCTCTTTTAAATAGTCGGTCAGGTCCTCTGACATTTTCTTCGTCAGTGTGGTCACCAGTACACGTTCGTTTCGCTTGATCCGCTCCTGAATTTCGCCAATGAGGTCATCAATCTGACCCTCAATCGGCCGGACATCAATCGTAGGGTCAAGCAGGCCGGTTGGACGGATGATTTGTTCAATCATCTTCGGCGTATGTTCAATCTCATAAGGGCCAGGCGTTGCCGAAACGTAAATGGCCGAACTGATGTGCTTTTCAAATTCATCGAATGTCAGCGGCCTGTTGTCCATCGCTGAAGGCAGGCGGAAGCCATGCTCGACAAGGACGTTTTTCCGTGCCTGGTCACCATTATACATTCCCCTGATTTGCGGAAGCGTAACATGCGACTCGTCAATCACGAGCAGAAAATCTTCCGGGAAATAGTCAAGCAACGTATAAGGTGTGGAGCCCGGCGGCCGGAGTGTCAGATGGCGGGAATAGTTCTCGATTCCCGAGCAAAAGCCCATCTCCCTCATCATTTCAAGGTCATAGCGTGTCCGCTGTTCAAGGCGCTGCGCTTCAAGCAGCTTATCATTGGCCCGAAGCTCATCAAGCCGTTCTTCCAGCTCTTTTTCGATGTTTTCAATCGCCACTCTCATCTTCTCTTCCCGCGTCACGAAGTGGGATGCCGGGAAGATCGCCACATGGTCGCGCTCACCGATGATTTCACCGGTAAGGGCATCCACCTCGCGGATCCGGTCAATTTCATCGCCGAAAAACTCAATTCGCATGCAATGCTCATCCCGCGAGACCGGGAAGATCTCGACTACATCGCCCCGTACCCTGAAGGTACCTCGCTTAAAGTCGATATCATTCCGTTCGTACTGGACATCGACAAGGCGGTGCAGAAGCTTGTTCCGCTCGATCTCCATGCCTGTCCTTAATGATACGACCATGTCCCGGTATTCCTCTGGCGAACCGAGGCCGTAGATGCAGCTGACACTGGCGATGATGATGACGTCCTTGCGCTCAAACAAGGAAGATGTCGCCGAGTGTCGAAGCTTATCGATTTCATCATTGATGCTGGCATCCTTCTCAATGAAAGTGTCCGTTTGCGGCACGTATGCTTCCGGCTGGTAGTAATCGTAATAACTGACAAAATACTCTACAGCATTGTTCGGGAAAAATTCCTTGAACTCGCTGTAGAGCTGCCCTGCCAGTGTTTTATTATGGGCAATCACCAATGTCGGCTTGTTTATTTCTTTGATTACGTTGGAAACGGTGAAGGTTTTTCCGGTTCCCGTTGCCCCAAGCAGCGTCTGGTGCCGCTTGTTTTCCTTTAACCCCTGGACCAGCTGCCTGATCGCTTCGGGCTGGTCTCCCTGAGGGGAATATTTTGAGACTAATTCAAACTGGTCCATAACCAAAAAGCCCCCTGTAAAAGTTCAATTTATATCAGTCAGCATGCTGCGATGATGACGGAGGTGAAAATTCCATATCTCCATTCTACCACAAAGCTGCCAAAACAAACCAACAGGAAGCAAACAAGCGTTCTAGTTTTTTCGACATGTTTTTATGTACGGAGGAATTCCCTGCTTTCATACCGCCTGGCCAAAATAAAAAGAACCGTGCTGGAATTCCAGCACGGTCATGCCTTTTTGCGGTTTCGCTGCACCATTCTGTTTGCGAAGTAGAAGCCGGCGGTGAGGGAAAGGGCATCCACCACAATCAGCAGCGTAGTATCCGTATAGCCTTTATAAACAGAAGCGGCAATCAAGGCCACCGTCAAGATCAGTCCAAGGTAGTGGTTATAAGCGACCCTTGTAAAAAAAACAACCATCGCTCCCGGAAGCAAAAGCGCTACGATATATTTCATGACCAACTAATTACACCTCTCCGGACATCCTGATTGGCAAAAAGAAACACCTGGATGTCTTCGCTCCCTTTTAGCATAGCGGTTTTCCTTTTTTCAGACAAGCAGGAATTCCTGGCTGCAGAGTTGTGTTTATATTTTTTCATAGCAGACCGAGGCAGTGACTCCGGCGGTCAGAATGGCAATTGAGGAAAAAAGGAAGCTTTGGGCTCCCAGCGCCTGGTAACCCACCAATACGATTAGGCCGTCCACGAGAAAAATCAGCGTACCCAGGTTCAGGGAAGAAGCCTTTGAAAGAATATACGCCAGCAAATCAGTGCCCCCCGTGCTTGTCTCATAGCGGAGCATTAAACCAATCCCGCTTCCAATGATAAATCCCCCCAGAATCGAACTCCACCAGATGGGGAGCTGGAATTGATCCTGGAGCGGTGCCAGCCAATCAATAAAAAAGGAGGTGGCAATCAATCCCTGGATGCTGCTGAAAAAATAATTCCTTTCCTTGAAGTAGGCGTATACGGCAAGCGGAAGGCTAAGAAGAACAACCCACAAACCTGTCTGGAAGTGGAAATAGTAATGAAGAATAAGGGCAATCCCCACTGCCCCTCCGTCCAGCAGACGATGGGGAACCAAAAAACCATTGATTCCAGCCCCCACTAGAAAACTTCCAATCAACACAGCAGCCAACCTGATAATCGCCCACCCCACTTCCTGTCTACACCATATTTATGGTCCCTGTCCCGAAAATATGCGTAAAAAGGGGTCAGGCACCCTGCAGTACTGTACAGTACTGCAGGGTGCCTGACCCCAATTGAGCTTTTATTGGTTTTCCTTGTAAAATTGCTCGAGGGCCACAATGGCGCTTCCCATCCGTTCCTGCCCGGGAACAACCACTCTTTCCACGCCTGCATCCCGCAGCGCGGCGGCGGTCACCTTGCCAACCGCGACGGCGACGACCTTGCCGGCAAAAGCCTCAATCAGCTTGTCCAGGAGGCCTTTTTCCTTTCCATGGGCAAACAGGAAACGGACTTGCGGAGTGCTTGTAAAATTAACAGCATCGACATCGCCGTTGATGATGTCCTGAAGAAGCTGCTCCAGCACTTCCGTCTCTGGAGGGATATGATGATAAGGAAGGATTTCCTTGGATTCCGCTCCTTCCCCCTCAAGAAACTGAATCAGCTGGGGAGCCGGGTCCCCATGCAGCTGCAGAGCCACCTTTGCATCCCGAAAAGAGTGGGCCTTCATGGACCGCAGCAATCCTGCCATGCTGCCATCATCGTCCCTTACAACCGGAACAAGTCCAAGATTCTTCAGCGCCTGGACGGTCTTGTAGCCCCTCGCAGCAACCTTCGCCTGCCGGAGCGCAGCCGCAAAGCCTTCCTGCAGACCGAGGTTTCCAGCGTGTTTATGTAAGGTTTCTGTTCCAATGCCCGTTGTAAAAATGAACCAATCGTACTTGCCCTCCACCAGCTCCCGAATATCTTCTTCCAGTGAAGAATCATCAAGGAAGACAGTCCCCTGAGCGGGACGGAGCACTGGAATCCCGCCAAGGTTGGCGATGATCTTGCTGATTTCCTCTGTCTTGCGTGAGCCTGCAAGGGCAATTCTTTTCCCCGCTAATCTTTCCAACAGCTTCTCCCTCCTGATCTACCGTATATTCCAAGTCATCAGGGCCTAGACAAACCACCAGACGTAGGCCGCCACTGCAACCAGCGACAAAATGATGACCACTGCGTAAATCATCGTCAAATTCATCGTATTGCGCCTTGCCGCCTCCTGGTATCCTTCATCGCCTTTCCCTACCAGCAAAAAAGTCAGTACAGCTGATACGGCAAGGATGAGGATAACAAGCAGGATTGAAAAACTCATTTCCAGCTTCCCCCTTCATCTTTAATAATCTAGTCTCTATTAGTAAGCGACCCTAAAAGCTTATATGGCAGAGCGCTCTGCTGGCCGAGGACCAATTCATCCTCAAGCCTTCCTTTTTCCTTGTAAACTCCCATTTCATTGTTCAGCTTTTCCATTTTTACATCCAGTTCGGCTGCGGAGGTTGCGGCCTCTTTCAGTTCCTTCAGCAAATGGTCCGGCACCTCCTTATTGTATTTGTAAAATATTTTATGTTCCAGGCTGGCCCAGAAATCCATCGCAATCGTGCGTATCTGGATCTCAACAGGAATCCGTTCTTCACGATCCGACATAAAAATCGGGATTTCAATAATCAAATGAAGGCTTCGGTAGCCATTTGGCTTGGGCTTTTTTATGTAGTCCTTGCTTTCGATCACCGTGATATCCTTTTGCCCTTTCAGCATATCACAAATTTTATAAATATCGGTTATAAACGAGCAGGTGATCCGGATGCCGGCAATATCCTTGATGTTTTCCTTGATGGATGGCAAGGACAGCTCAAGGTTTTTCCGATATACCTTGTCAAGGATGCTTTCCGGTGTTTTCACCCGGTATTTAACATGTTCAATCGGATTGTAATCGTGAATATACTGAAACTCTTCTTTCAAAATATTTATCTTTGTGTTCATTTCATCCAGTGCGAATTTATACGCCATCATGAACCGGGTTAATTCGGCTTTTAGCGTTCTTAGTTCATTTAAAGTAAAATCACCAATCATGGGTTGACCTCATTCCCTGTAAAAATTGCCTTGCCGCCTTCTCTTCCTATTATATACTTTCTTAAAACCAAAGAATAATGCGAAGAACAGGAGAACGAGGATTCCCAGCACATACTCGTCGAATTCAGCAGATAATAATCCTGCCGGGATAAGCGCCAAGACGAAAAAGTAGAGGAAGTTTCCAAATATCGTGGCAAACAAAAAGTGGTTGAAGCGGACCGAACTCAGCCCCGCAAGAATGTTCACCAGGCTGGTAGGGACAAAAGGAAAAATCCTTGCCTGAAAAACATAGGCAAACCCCTCGCGCTCCAGCCTGGCAACAAGGTCGGAGTTGAACTTCTCGTTAAGCCAATTCTGGAAAAGGTATTTGACACTGAGATAAATGACAATAGACGCGAAGATGCTGGTCAGCCAGCTCCAGATAAAACCATCCACAAAGCCGAAGAGGGTGATATTGACCGTAATCACGAGCAGCAGCGGGATGACCGTAAACGCATTTTGGATGACCATGATGAGGAGCATGAACAAATACGTGTAGCCTTCATTTCCTTTAAGGGAAGAACGGATGCCTTCAAGATCGCCAGACAGGAACAGAGAGAACACATCCTTCGTAAAAGCATACAAAAGACTGCCCAAGGCCAAAATCAGCAGCATAAACAGGATTTTCCTATTGAATTTCTTCGTTAATTTTGGCCTATCCATTTTTCTTCACCAACCTGTTTCCCTTAATAATAGACATTTTTGCTTCTGTTATAGTACGCACGGGAAGCTGCAAAGTTCCGTCCTGGAGGGTATTCCCATACCAAAGACCCATAAAACCAAGAACGGTTCCCTTATCAGGAACCGTTCTTGGTTTTATGGGAAGCAGCCAAGGAAGTGCTCCTTGACCATTTGTGTTTCTTTTACTTTCCAGTTTCCCCAAATGTCTTGATGCGGTCCCCGATTTCATCGCGCACTCGCTGGAAGAACGCCCATTTTTCTTCCTCGGTTCCTTCTGCCTTGGCGGGGTCGTCAAATCCCCAGTGCTCGCGTTTCACATGTGGAGGAGTGACCGGGCAATGGTCAGCAGCATGTCCGCAAAGAGTGACAACCAAATCGGCATTGTTCAGGATATCCGGGTCTATCACATCAGAAGTCTGATTTGAAATATCAATACCCGCTTCCTTCATCGCCTTTACGGCATTAGGGTTTAACCCATGGGCTTCAAGCCCGGCACTTTTGATCTCCCATTCGTCACCAAGATGGTGTTTTGCCCACCCTTCGGCCATTTGGCTGCGGCAAGAGTTTCCTGTGCAAAGAAAATAAAGTGTTTTTTTAGACATGATGCATTTCTCCTTTTTTAGAAAGATTTTATGAGATGATTAACAACCAGGCATAGAGACCCACCAATGTGATAAAGAGGGTCGGAATCGTCAGGACAATCCCTGTTTTAAAATACGTCCCCCATGAAATCTTCACGCCTTTCAAACTCAGCACATGAAGCCAGAGCAGGGTGGCGAGCGATCCGATTGGAGTAATTTTAGGGCCTAGGTCGGACCCGATTACATTGGCATAAATCAGGGCTTCCCTAATCACGCCGCTTGTATTCGTATCGGCTATCGCAAGGGCGTCAATCATGACGGTCGGCATGTTGTTCATCACCGAGGAAAGGATGGCGGCAATAAAGCCCATTCCAATCGTGGCGGCAAAAAGTCCCTGGTCCGCTGCCACCTGGATGACGTCGGATAAAACATTGGTCAATCCTGCATTCCTAAGTCCATATACCACGACATACATGCCGATGGAGAAGAACACGATCGCCCATGGTGCCCCTTTAATGACCGTGGAAATGTGGACCGCCGGACTTTTTCTCGCCATCATCAGGAAGAAGATCGCGACAATCCCAGCGATGAAGGATACCGGGATCCCGATGAATTCACTGGAAAAGTACCCCACCAGGAGAACTCCAAGGACGACCCAGGATAACCGGAACATCTTGTGGTCACGAATCGCTTCTTTCGGCTTTTTCAGCTGGGTCATGTCATAGTTCTTCGGTATGCTCTTACGGAAGAACAGATACAGCACCAGAATGCTGGCTGCCAATGAAAAGAAGTTCGGGACAATCATCCTCGAGGCGTACTCGACAAATCCGATTCCGAAGAAGTCCGCCGATACAATGTTCACCAGGTTGCTTACCACTAGCGGAAGCGAGGTGGTGTCCGCAATAAAACCGCTGGCCATGATGAACGGGAAAACCATTTTCTCATTGAAGTTCAAGTTGCGAACCATGGCGAGCACGATAGGCGTCAGAATCAGCGCCGCTCCGTCGTTTGCAAAAAATGCCGCAACGATTGCCCCCAGAATGGAAACGTAGATAAACATCCTGACGCCGTTTCCTTTGGCGGCTCTTGCCATATGGAGGGCGGACCATTCAAAGAAGCCAATTTCATCTAAAATCAAAGAGATGATGATGATAGCAACAAAAGCGAGTGTCGCATTCCACACAATGGAGGTTACATCCATCACATCCTGAAAATTTACGACCCCGACCAGCAAGGCCAATATGGCACCGCCGCATGCGGACCAGCCAATGGATAACCCCTTAGGCTGCCAGATAACCAGCACCAGGGTCAGTAAAAAGATGGCCGAAGCCAATAAAACCTGTGTCATTCTCTATTCCCCCTGTACTTAACAACAAGAAATCCTTAATCCTTGTTCCTCTAATTCTTTTAGCTTGTAATCCTGGTTTGGAAGATGCTGAAGGATGTCCTGGACCATTGGATAATAGTCGCTCTCTTTTTTAAGGGAGTAGAACACCCATTGTCCTTTCCGTTCCTCCCCCACGAGGCCGGCGTCCCTTAATTTCCGGACATGCTGGCTGATCGCCGGCTGGCTCATCTTGAAGATTTCCACGAATTCACAGACACAGCAATCATGGTTCTCCAGGATCTTAACCATTGTGAGACGTGTTTTATCTCCCAAGAGCTTAAGAATTAAAGCGGCTTTATCCATTTCAATTTTTAATGTATCCATAAAAAGCCCCTGCCTTTCGAAATGAATATGCATTTTCGTTTTCTTTGCATGAAGTTCTTCGCCCGCAAATTCACTGTCATTTATTGCATAGTTCTTTCCTTAATTTTATCAACGAATTCCATTATATAATTATATGCTTATATGTCAATAGATTGGCTGCTATGCCGAAACGCGAAAAAACCAGGGATTTATCAGGTTTCCCCAATAAATCCCTGGTTTCTCAATACCTTTGAAACATGAAAGCAAGTTGGATCGCATTACTTCAATATACATCACATTAAACAGCTGCGCTGTCCCACTTTTTTTCATCCTGGACAAAAAGGATGCCGAGCTGATGGTGGTCACCTTCATACAAGGCACGCTGCACAAACCGTACCTGTCCGTTTGTATCCAGTACTTCGAGCTTGCAGTGGGCAGCATTCCGCTGGATGGCTTCGTAAAAGCTGTTTTCATCATTGATGGATGTCCCGTTTACCTTGGTCACCAATTCCCCTACCTGAAGGCCCATTTTCGCAGCCGGGGATTCAGGAATGACGCCAAGAATCATCACGCCCTGATTTTGTTTGGAAAAGTAGACTGGCAGATTGTCATCATGCAGCCTTAATGCGAGGACAATGATTTCGCGGCCAAGGACCGCGGCGGCAACAGCTGCAATCGCAGCAAGCGGGTACCAATAGCTGGCGATGGCCACACTAAGAGCGAGCACGCCCAGCGCAGTTACACGCCCGCCATGAAGCTGGACCGCTTCCTTTGGGAGCATTCCCCGAATCTCCTGGCGGAATCCTGCAGCAAATGGCACCAGCAGGATCGAGTATAGATTGTCTCCAATCCCAAAGACCGGCCACCAGCTCCATATGTGCTGAATGGCATCCCCTGGAACGAGCAGGAAGACCGGAAGCATCCACAGACGGTTTGCTTCATGAACTCCAACCGTCTGTCCCCGTTTTGATTTCACCAGCTTAGGCGATGTGCCTTTGCTGCCGTTTTTCCTGATTAAAATACCTTCTGCGATCAGGAGCAGCCCCATCAGGATCGCGACCGATGGATATATTTTGTGCTCAAGGCTTGCCACATAATCACCTGTGAGCGGCAGGTTCCAGTCTTGCCCTGCTATAAAAATTAGGACGAAAAACGCTGAACCTACGGTATAGGCAGGTGAAAGAAAACGAACCTTCATTGTAATGCCCAACAGCAAGGTAAATACCCCAATCAACCCAACAGCTGCGATTGGAATTACCAGGCCTGCCCCTAGCGTAACGACAGACAGCACCAGGCCGATCAGCAGTCCGGCTGGCACCAGCTGCCGGATTTCAAAAAATGCATCCTGAGCGCGGACATGGAAATTCTTCCGTTCCCGCTTTACCCGCGATATGCCTAAATAGGCGGCTAAAAAAAATAAATAATAGAACATAGGGTGAAGGAATAGCTTTCCTGTACCCTTAAGAAGTTCCAACAGTATCTCTATCACCCATTGTCACCAGCCTTTATGTATAGAATGTCAGTTATATCCTATTTTAACAAAACTCCGTGTTAAAACATATTACTAGTTTTGGAAATTACTATAAGCAAAAGAAACAGCCTATCCGGCTGTTCCAAAGGTTTATTTTGCCAGCAGCTTCAGGGCATGCTGCAGCTGGGCGTCATTTTCTTCACGTTTCATTTCCTGCCGCGCTGTTTCTTCGAGGGCGGCTGCCGTTTTCGCATCAATGATGCCTGTTACCTTCATTCCATTTTTACGCTGGAAGGCCTTTACTGCCATCTCTGTCTGGTCATTGAAATAGCCGTCAGTGCGGCCCGGTGCGTACCCGATTCCTTCAAGGATTTCCTGGGCGTTCTTTACCTGCTCGCTGTTCATGTCGCGCTTGAGCGGCTCCTCCGCTTGAATCGGATGGGTATCGAAAAGCTTCGGCTGCTGGACAGGCAATGTCGGCTCGATTCCGGTTTTATGGATCCAGTTTCCGTCCGGGGTCAGCCATTTGAACAGAGTCAATTTGATGTTGCTGCCATCGCCCATCGGCACCGGCTGCTGGACGGTCCCCTTGCCAAAGGTTTTCTCGCCGACCACAGGGTACCCTCCCGCCTCCTTTAAGGCGCCTGCAAGGATTTCCGATGCCGATGCACTGCCTTTGTCGGTCAGCACCGCGATTGGATATTCTTTTGCCTTCTTTAGGGTCGAGAAATAACGGGTTTTCTCGCCGCTCCGCTGTTCAATTTGATAGAGCGGCTTTTTCTCGGTGACCAGCTCTTTTAAAATTTCCTCAACACTGTCAAGCAGCCCTCCCGGATTTCCACGGACATCGATAATCAAGCCTGACATCCCTTGCTTTTCAAGCGAGCCAAGCTCATTTTTAAATTCCTTGGCGGTTTCCTGCGAAAACGAGGTGATTTCGAGGTATCCAATCTTCTCCCCATTCAGATTCTTCATATCGCTGTATACCGTAATTTGCGGAATTTCATCACGGATGATTTTCACTTTGATTGGTTCTTTCAAACCGGAACGCATGATTTCAAGCTCGACCGCCGTTCCTTTTTCTCCCTTGATCCTTAAGGTTGCTTCGTATAGATCAAGCCCTTCAACACTTTCACCATCTACTTTCAGGATCTGGTCATTCGGTTTAAGGCCAGCCTTTTCGGCAGGCGACTCCTTAAACGGCGCGACAATAATGACTTTATTCCCAACCATGCTCACTTCAGCGCCAATTCCTTCAAAGGAAGATTCCAGGGTTTCGTTGAACTGCCTGGCCGTTTCGGCATCCATATAAACAGAATAAGGATCGCCAAGTTTATTGAGCATGCCCTGGATGGCCCCTTCCACGAGTTCTTCCTTCTTTACTTCCTCTACATAACTGCTGAGGATAAGGCTGTAGGCTTGGCCTACCTTTTCCAGTCCTTCAGCGGACTGTACTCCCTGGCGGCCAGTATCAAAACCCGCTTCCGGGCCGCTGCCCCCATTCGCACTGGCCCACTGCATCCCCGCAAATGCTCCGGCTGCTCCCAGCAGCATGGATACCGCCATCAGCAGTACTATCCATCTACGCTTCATTTTTGTCCTCCTCGCCACTCTTCCCTGTCTTTTTACTTGGACTTGTCTTCCATTATATGACACGGGCGGACAGGTTATGAAGGTTTATTTCAGTGAGGCGGCAGCAAGGAACACCTTTAATAGACAGCATTGCGGGACATACTAGTCAAAAGGTGAAAAGGAGGATTAGAGATGCCCAGAAGAAAAAGGCGCCCGCTTGTGCCTGAGGCCCGCGGAGCTCTTGACCAGCTAAAGGCAGATGTGATGAGGAACCAGGGGTATACTGTGGACAGCAAGGACCCCGACAATGTAAAGTACGAAGTGGCCAGGGAAAACCATGTGCCTTTGCAGCAAGGCTATAATGGCAGGCTGACATCCCATGAAGCGGGAAAAGTAGGCGGCACAATTGGCGGAAACATGGTCAAGGAAATGATCCGCATGGCTCAGGAGCAGATGAAAAAGCAATAAAAAAGGGCATGCTCCAAGGCGTGCCCTTTTTAACGGGAACAAATAGTGTCCAGGCAGAAGAGCTTGCCCCTGCATAAAGTAGTATAAGCACAGCTACTATTCTTATGGAGGTGGGAACTTGGACCTGCTGGATTTTTTAAATGAAAACTATTATATGCTTGTGCCTGCATTATGGGTTATTGGATATGCCCTGAAGCAAACTCCTAAAATCCCCGACTGGAGCATTATCTGGATTCTTCTCTCCGTTTCAATTGGGTTCGGGACGTATGCTTTCGGCTTTTCGATAACAGGTGTCATCAATGGAATCATTGCCGCAGGCGTAGCGATTCTCGGCCACCAAATGTACAAGCAGACAATGGGGGCCAAAAGAAATAGGAACTAGCCAAAATAATAGGGGACTATTTTAATAGATTGTTAGTTTGGATCCTAAAAAACCGGGAAATAAAAAAGAGAGACAAAAGTCTCTCTTTTCTTTATGGCAAATAAGGCATTGGATTCACAGCATTCCCTTTTGAGGCTGTCCAAGGACCTTTATGAAGTTCAAAATGCAAGTGCTGGCCGTACGATTGGCCTGTGTTGCCCATTGTTCCAATGCGCTGGCCTTTGCTGACAACGGAACCTACGCCAACCGCTCTTGAGCTTAAATGGGCATAAACGGTTGTATAGACTTGTCCATTGATGGAGTGGGAAATATAAATAACATTTCCATATGAACTTGAGTAATCGGAACGGCTGACTACACCACCTGCTGCCGCTACGATAGGCACATTAGGCCCAGGCTGGGCAATGTCGATTCCATAATGCTGACCCAAAGAGCGTGATCCGAATCCTGAAGATACACGGCCGGCTGCAGGCCAGGTAAAGGCACTGTTGGACACGGCAGGTTTCTTAGCTGGTGCTGGTGCTGGCTTAGGAGCCGGAGCACTGGCTGCGGATACTGCGTTATTGCTGTTATTGTTGCTCTTGGCAGCTGAAGCTGCTGCTTTTTGTCGTTCTGCTTCTGCTTGACGAGCTTCCTCTGCTCTTCTCGCTTCTTCAGCAGCCCTGATGGCTTCCTGCCTCTTTTCTTCAGCGATGCGAGCTTCCTCAAGCTGGATTGCTTTCTGGATAGCAGCTTGCTGATTTGCAAGGAACTCTGCTTTTACTTCATCTTCTGTTACAGCTGCATGGAACTCTTCTTCTTCTTTCTTCAAAGACTTCATAAGTTTATTCTTTTCGGCAATTTGGCCGTCCAGCTGCTTCTTAAGCTGTTCAAGCTCAGCCTTCATTTTCTCCAGGGATGAAAGCTTAGCTTCAACTTCCTTCTTTTTGGCTTCCAGCTCATCCTTGTCTTTTTGATGCTGCTCCAAAAGCTCCTTATCAGCATTTGCAATTGTGGCTACTGCACCCATGCGGTCGACAAAATCGCTGAAGCTTTGTGCTCCAAGCAGGACATCGATGTAGCTGACAGCACCGCCGCTCAGCTGCAAGGACCGTGCCCTGTCTTTCAGCAGTTCGTTCCGCTTTTCAATGCGGTCTTCAAGGACAACGATATCCTTTTTCAGCTGTTCAATTTCTTCCTGTGTGCGCTTGATTTCAGCATTCTTTTCTTCCAGCTTGTTTTGGACATCTTCCATCGCCATGTCCAGACGCTTTATTTCTGCCTGAACGTCCTGCTGTTCATTTTGGAGTTCGCTGATTTTCGATTTTTTTTGATTGATTTCATTATTTATGCCAGAGCGCTCCTGGTCGATGCGCTGCTGTTCGTTTTTCAAATCGTTTAGGCTGTTGGCACTAACATGGTCTGCAAAATTTGGACTGAGCAAAGAGCCCAGACTTAAAGTACTGACTACAGCTAGTGAGAGTATCTGTTTTTTCACTAGATTAATACCCCTCTCAAGTTTTGATAGTTTCGTAACTTCTGTCTCTCTCTGTTTCGTCAAAATGGTAGATTTGCTATGTAAGAGAAGGCCCTAGCCCTTCCCTTTACACTTTCAGGAACTTTCGGACGGACATGAGGCTTCCCCAGATCCCGATTGCCGCCCCCATCAACAACAGGATGGCTGATAACTGGTAAACAAACGGGTTGAATTCGATCAACTTAATAAAATGGTTGGCGGCCAGCTTTCCCTGAAGGAAATCAAACAGGTAATAATAGGCTGTTGCCAGGATACTGATTGGAACGATGGCGCCGAAAACGCCAAGCCATAGCCCCTCAAGGAAGAATGGCCATCTGATGAACGAGTTGGTCGCACCAACAAGGCGCATGATTTCAATTTCCTTGCGCCGGGCCATGATCGTGATTTTAATCGTATTGGAAATCAGGAACATAGCGGTGAACAAGAGGCCGATGATCAGCACCAAGCCGACATTCCTGCTCACATTTATGAAATTAAACAGTGATTCCACTGTACCTTGTCCGTATTTGACACTGAAAACGAAATTGAAGTCTTCAATCTGCTTAGCAACTCTTATCGTATCGGTAGGATTTTTCGTCTTTAGGACGAAGACATCATTTAACGGATTTTCCTGTTCAACAAGCTTCAACGCCTCTCCCTCTTCGCCAAAGCTTGCAATCAGGCTGCTGAGCTCTTCTTCTTTAGGAGAATAGTCAATGCTTTTGACTTCGGCAATGCCGGCGATCTGCTGTTCCAATGTCTGTTTGTCCTTTTCATTGGCAGCAGGGTCGATATGGACGCGAATTTCGACATCTTCCTCAATCGACGTCGCCACACTATTCAAATTCATCATAATGACGAAAAAGACACCGACTAGAAGCAGGGTCACGGTGACCGACGAGATGGACGCAAGCGTCATCCAGCCGTTGCGGCCCAGGCTCTTGAAGCTTTCTCTAAGATGGCGGCGGAAGGTTCTAGCTTTCATAGCCGTAACCACCCTTCTGTTCGTCACGGACGATTTTCCCGCTCTCGATGGCAATAACCCGATGCGTCAAGTTGTTGACGATATCCTTGTTATGAGTGGCCATCACCACGGTCGTCCCTCTAAGATTGATTTCCTCAAAAATCTTCATGATTCCCCATGAAGTTTCCGGATCCAGGTTCCCGGTCGGCTCATCGGCAATCACCACTTTAGGCGAGTTGACAATCGAACGGGCAATTGCAACACGCTGCTGCTCCCCTCCGGAAAGCTCAGTCGGAAGCATCCTTGCCTTGTGCTTCAATCCGACCAGTTCGAGGGTTTCCATCACTCGCTTCTTGATTACATTCGGTTGTTCTTCGACCACTTCCATCGCAAATGCAACATTTTCATAAACGGTAAGGGTCTCAAGCAGTTTAAAATCCTGGAATACCATGCCAATGTTGCGGCGCAGCAATGGGACTTTGCTATTTTTTAATTTCGAGAGATTAATATTGTTTACGGTAATCGTTCCTTTTGTCGGCTTTTCTTCACGGTACATCATCTTGATAAAAGTAGATTTACCCGCGCCGCTCGGTCCAACCACGTAAACAAATTCTCCTTGATCTATGAAAACATTGATCCCGTTGGCGGCTGTTACGCCGTTCGGGTATGTTTTGTATACTTCCTTCATTTCAATCATGTTTGAATCACCTTAGGTTGTTTTTTATCCTCTGGCTAACTTTCGACATTTTTTGTAACAGGAACATTATATCATCTGGATATCGCAAAAAAACCCTAAAAAATATTACATTTTGTTTTCAAACCTCTTTTTTTAGCCAATTTCACCCATTTAATTCTATTTTTCTCCTATGTTATATATTGTCAGTCGGCTGGAACGCCGCAGAGTCACTGCTCTGTCAATAGGTAGAATGTTCAGTTTTATTTCACTGATGTTACAAGGCGTTAAGGGAATTTAGTGTCGAAATTGTTAAATTTTCATTTTGGTTGAGTTTTCGGGTAAAAAAACGCACCAAAAAAAGCTTGCGGATAAACCACAAGCCTTTTGCTGTCGCATTTATTTTTTCCCTGCAAGCCACTCAGCTACAGCTGTTGCCTCTTCGCCCTTCAGCAATTCCTTAGGCATGGCACCCTGCCCGTTAAGGATGATGCCCTCAATTTCTTCCTGTGAATATTTAGAACCAATGTTCGCCAATGCCGGGCCAGCTCCGCCTTGCAGATCACCGCCATGGCAGCCTGAACATTTTTGCGTATAAAGCTTTTCGGGATCTCCGGCACCTGCGCTATCGCTGCCTGTTCCGCCGCCCGCTTCATCGCCGCCGCCACCGCAGGCTGCAAGCGCAAGGGAGGCTCCAAATAATAAAGCCAATAATTTCTTGTTCACCTTAACTCCCCCTTAGAAAATTTTGCATACGCTTCTATCATATACCAATGTCATGCTCTTTTAAAACCTTCCCCCAGCACCTCGGAGGCATCGGTAACAATAATAAAGGCTGCGGGGTCAATGTTTTTCACAACTTGTTTCAATTTTGTGAACTCCGTTTGGTCCACTACACACATCAAAACCGGTCGTTCTTCATCGGTATAGCCGCCATATGCTGATAGTTTTGTCATACCCCGGTCGATTTTATTCAAAATCGCTTCCCTCACTTCTTCCTGGCGTGAGGTGATGACAAGCGTCATCTTGGAACGTCCTATTCCCACCTGGACCATATCAATTGTCTTGCTTGTCACATACAGCCCGATCAGCGCATAAAGGCCGCGCTCAATATCAAACACAGTTGCGGCGGCAAGGACGATCAACCCGTCAATTAACGCCACACAGGCACCGAGAGAGAATCCTGTGTATTTATTGATGATCTGCGCAGCCAAATCCGTCCCGCCCGTGGAGGCCTTGCCACGGAACACAATCCCGAGGCCCAGACCGACACAAATTCCTCCAAACAGCGAGCCAAGCAGCGGGTCGAGCGTCCACGGCGCCCAATCCTTTGTCAAAAAGACGATAAAAGGAAGAAAGATGGTGCCGACCAGTGTTTTGGCTCCAAATTGCCTGCCCAGCAGGATGACTCCAGCGACAAACAGCGGTATGTTGAATGACCATTGGACATACGCAGGCTCCCAGCCAAGGACGCTGGCCAGAATGATGCTTATCCCGCTGACTCCCCCGGAAGCAATCTGGTTTGGCAGCAAAAATTGATTGAAAGCAATGGCCACAATCGCCGACCCAACCAGGACATAAACATATTCAATTAACTTTTCAAGCTTTGGATTCACTACAGCATTTCTCTGTCTCTTCATATTATTCCCCTTCGTGTTTTTTTCCAGCAGTGAGTATAGCATGAGAGCCTTTTGCTGTAAACGCCATCCATCTGCTGTGGTAAAGGGTAAAAGGTTTTTGGGATTAGTTTGCTGATTTTGGTCAGAAGCTATTCTAGAGATTGTGGCGTGGTTTGCAGGGGAGGTTGGGGGGATGGACGACCGTTTTCTGCTCAATCTCAGGTTTCAGGGCCTCCATCAGGGCGATGGATGACCATTTTCTGCTCAATCGCAGGGTTTCGGGCCTCCATCAGGGCGATGGACGACCGTTTATTGCTCAATCTCAGGTTTCAGGGCCTCCATCAGGGCGATGGACGACCGTTTATTGCTCAATCTCAATTTTCAGGGCCTCCATCAGGGCGATGGACGACCGTTTATTGCTCAATCTCAGGTTTCAGGGCCTCCATCAGGGCGATGGACGACCGTTTATTGCTCAATCTCAATTTTCCGGGCCTCCATCAGGGCGATGGACGACCGTTTTCTTCTCAATCGCCGTTTTTCGGGCC